>DOHE01000241.1 GCA_003535395.1 Clostridiales bacterium
GGCGGCTTTGTTTTGCGCCGCAGCAACGTGGATGTGAATTTTACCTACGATGCCCTGTTGAAAAAGCATCGGGATGAACTGGAACTGATGATCGCGGAAATCCTATTCTGAAACGGTTTGGAGGGACAAGATTGCACCCGGCCACAGATTACGCATATGCAATTGCCCGTTTGCGGGCGATCGAAGCCAGGCTTCCCGGCCAAGCCGGAATGGACAGGCTTTTAGACACCCGGAGCGTGGAAGAGGCCTTCCATCTTCTCGTGGAATCGGGTATCCGTCCTCCTGGAGATGACGGAACGAATCCATTGAATGCATCCAATTTTGAGGCTGCCCTGAATCTGCATGCCCTGGAAGCGATCCGCCTGCTGCAGAAAATCGCGCCGGACCCGGAATTATTCCAACCGTTTTTGGCGAAGAATGATTTTCACAATCTGAAAGTTTTTATAAAAACTGATCTGAGATCCTTTCATGCAGGCAAAACCGGACAGGAGCCCGCGGATGATGGATCATCCTTTATCCCGGAGGGGTTGCTTACGGGGAATATCCCTGCCGGGCAGCTTTTCAAAGCTTTTAAAGAACGCAAATGGGAGCGCATGCCTGCGATCCTTAAGACAACTGTGGATCAGATCATGGAAAAGCGCGCGGAGACGGCACAGCCGGGCATGGTGGACCGGATCGCAGACAGGCAATGCTATCAGCATATGCATGAACTTGCCCGGCAGACGGGTGTTGACTTTATACAAAAGACTGTTCAGATCATGGCAGATCTGACTAACATCAAAGCTTTTTTCCGTATCCGGAAGCTGGGGCTTGGGAGGGATTTCCTTCTGGCCACCCTGGTAGGGCCCGGGGATCTCAGCATGCGGTTTTTTTCCCAAAAATTTGGAGATTCCTCAGAAACCATGGCATCTGCTCTCCGCTTTACTGCCTATGCAAAACTGGTGGAGGAAGGCAATGAAGACCCTAGGGGGAAAGCTGCCGACGACTTTCTGGTGGAGCATCTTCGAACGACCCGGTTCCAGGCATTTGGTCCGGAGCCCCTGATTGCTCATTGGGTGGCCAAGGAATTTGAGTGTATGAATCTGCGGATGATCATGACGGGCAAGATTCATGGAATTCCCGCCGCTTCGCTGAAAGAAAGGTTGAGGATCTCCTATGTATAAGATCGGTATCATTGGTGACCTGGACAGCATCCTGGGCTTACAGTCCTTTGGTGTCGCGGTGCATCCTGCGGACAGCCCCGCTGAGGCAGTCCGGATCCTGCATGAACTGGCGGAAGAAGGGTATGCCGTGATCTATATCGTTGAGGATCTTGCGGTACAGATGACTGCTGAGATTGCCGGGTATGCATATCGGCCTCTCCCGGCGGTGGTTCCGGTCCCCGGGATCAGCGGGAACCTGGGATTTGGGATGGGGAATATGAAAACCTGGGTGGAAAAGGCCATTGGGGCCGATATACTGTTTAATGAAGGCAGAGGTGCAAAAACATGAGTGTGACCGGTACGATACGCAAGGTATCCGGCCCGCTGGTTGTAGCCGGGGGCATGCGAGAGGCTAAAATGTTCGATGTGGTGCGAGTCGGAGAGAAGGGCCTCATCGGAGACATCCTGGAGATGCGTGGAGATCAGGCATCCATCCAGGTATACGAGGAGACTGCAGGCTTGGGCCCCGGTGAGACGGTGGTTTCAACCGGGGCGCCGCTTAGCGTTGAGCTGGCCCCCGGATTGATCGAAAAAATATTTGACGGCATTCAGCGTCCGCTGGAGGAATTGCTGCGGCTGTCCGGAAGCAACATCCAAAGAGGGGTCAGCATCCCTGCGATCGACAGAAAAAAACGATGGGCTTTCCAGCCGGTTGTGGCGGAAGGGGACCGGGTGGTTGGCGGGGATGTGCTCGGCACGGTGCAGGAGACCATTGTGGTGGAACACCGCATCATGGTACCGCCGGACACAGAGGGGACCGTGATACGGATCCTGACAGGTTCATTTACTGTGGAGCAGCCGGTTGCAGTGATCCGTACAGACGACGGAACAGAGAAAGAAGTGGCCATGCTGCAGAGATGGCCGGTGAGACGGGGCCGTCCGTACCGTGAAAAACTTGCGCCCGCATCCCCTCTGGTAACAGGCCAACGGGTGATCGACACTTTCTTCCCGCTGGCCAAAGGCGGGGTTGCAGCCGTGCCGGGGCCATTTGGAAGCGGCAAAACGGTGGTGCAGCACCAGCTGGCCAAATGGGCGGATTCTCAGATCGTAGTGTATGTGGGATGTGGGGAGCGGGGAAACGAAATGACGGATGTGCTCATGGAATTCCCGGAGCTTAAAGATCCCCGTACCGGCCAGTCCCTGATGAAGCGGACGGTACTCATCGCCAACACATCCGATATGCCGGTGGCTGCCCGGGAAGCGTCCATCTACACCGGCATCACCATTGCTGAATATTTTCGGGACATGGGATATGATGTGGCTCTCATGGCCGATTCAACCTCCCGTTGGGCGGAGGCGCTCCGCGAGATGTCCGGCCGGCTGGAGGAAATGCCCGGGGAAGAAGGGTATCCGGCCTATCTTTCCTCCCGTCTTGCCCAGTTTTATGAGCGGGCTGGGCGAGTCAACACCCTGTCCGCCGAAACACGCGAAGGTTCCCTGACGGTTATCGGCGCTGTTTCTCCTCCGGGAGGGGATATCTCAGAACCCGTGACACAGGCTACCTTGCGCATTATCAAAGTGTTTTGGGGGCTGGATGCCTCTCTTGCATACCGCCGGCACTTCCCGGCCATCAACT
>DOHE01000250.1 GCA_003535395.1 Clostridiales bacterium
TGAATTCTGCCTGATATCCGGTTTGTATGGCCAGTTTTAAATCTTCAAGGGAACCGAAAAAATAGATGGCAACGAAAAGAAGCGGCAAAAGGCCTACTACCCGTGCGATCCACCGGGCGTTGCGGAGTTCTGCCGTAAAATCCCGGACCTCTTTCGTTTCTTCCATCTTAAACCCCCCCTTGGATCTGCAGTAAATTCGTTTGCCTGGAACCATTGTACCAGCCCGTGCCTGTATTGACAATACAAGTTCTTATATAATATACTCCGCACGGGAGGCGGACCGGGTGGCGGACCATATCATTGAATTGGTGGATGTGGGCAAGGACTACGGGGGAAGTGAAGCACTGCGCAGCATCAATATCAGGGTGCGCAGCAAGGAATTCCTTACGTTGCTGGGGCCCAGCGGTTGCGGGAAAACCACCACTCTCCGGATTATCGCGGGCTTTGAAAATCCGACCCGCGGGAAGGTGCTTTTCAACGGACAGGACATCACCGGCGTTCCTCCCTATCTGCGCCGCGTGAATACAGTTTTTCAAAGGTATGCCCTGTTTCCCCATCTTAATGTCATGGAAAATGTAGCTTTTGGTCTCCGAATCAAGAAAATGGACAGGGAACAGACGGCCGGCAAGGTGGCACAAATGCTGGAAATGGTCAACCTTTCCGGTTACGAACGGCGGAATGTGTCTTCACTGAGCGGTGGGGAGCAGCAGCGGGTAGCCATTGCCCGGGCGCTGGTGAATGAGCCGGAAGTGCTGCTGCTGGATGAACCCCTGGGAGCCCTGGATCTGAAACTTCGCAAAGAGATGCAGATCGAACTTAAAAATATGCAGCAGCGCCTGGGCATCACCTTTGTGTATGTGACCCATGACCAGGAGGAGGCCCTGACCATGTCTGATACCATCGTGGTCATGGACAGCGGGGTGATCCAGCAGACAGGGACGCCTGTAAATATCTATAATGAACCCAGCAATGCCTTTGTGGCTGACTTCATCGGAGAAAGCAATATCGTGCCCGGAGTCATGCTTCGCGATTACCTGGTGAAGTTTGCAGGGGCTCCCTTTGAATGTGTGGATGCCGGTTTTGCCCCCGATGAACCCGTGGATGTTGTGATCCGGCCGGAGGATGTGAAGATCATCGGGGAGGATGAAGCACGGATCAGAG
This sequence comes from Clostridiales bacterium, assembly GCA_003535395.1. Taxonomy (GTDB): domain Bacteria; phylum Bacillota; class Clostridia; order UBA8921; family UBA8921; genus UBA8921. The sequence goes on from DOHE01000250.1 coordinate 1,162, forward strand.
GGATCGTCAGGTCGGTCACCTTTAAGGGCGTGCATTATGAAATGATCGTGGAAACGGGTACCCGCGCCTGGATCATTCACAGCACCACCCGGGTGGAGGCCCAGTCACGGGTAGGACTGGAAGTGTTGCCGAATGACATCCATATCATGCACGGGGGAGGCCGGACAGGATGAAAAGCAAACTGCCGGCATTTCCATACCTGGTATTCATGGCGGTTTTCATCCTTGTGCCCCTGTTGCTGGTGGCATACTACGGTTTTACTGACAAGCAAGGCACCTTTACCCTGGAGTTTTTCCGGAAATTTTTAGAGCCCCTGTATCTCAAGGTTTTTGCCCGGTCCATATGGCTGGCTCTGGTAAGCACGCTGCTTTGCCTTGTGATCGGATATCCGCTGGCCATGATCCTGGCGGGGGACACGTTTAAAAAAAAGAATATCCTGATCGTGCTGTTCATCGTCCCCATGTGGATGAATTTTCTGGTACGGACCTACGCATGGCTCACTCTGCTGGAAAACAACGGGCTCATCAACTCTTTTCTGGATTTTCTTCACCTTCCCAAGCTTGAGCTGTTATACAACAACCGGGCGGTGGTCATGGGGATGGTCTACAATTTTCTGCCTTTCATGGTGCTGCCCATCCACTCTGTGCTCGTAAAGATCGACCGGTCATTGATCGAGGCTGCGGAGGACCTGGGCGCGGACCGGCTGCGGGTGTTTTCCAGGGTCACACTGCCTTTGAGCGTGCCCGGGGTATTATCCGGGATCACCATGGTATTTATGCCTTCCATCACCACTTTCGTCATTTCCCGGCTGCTGGGAGGCGGCAAGACCACGCTGGTGGGGGATGTGATCGAGCAACAGTTTCTCACAGTCTACAACTGGAATTTCGGAGCGGCCATCTCTTTATTCATGATGGCGGTGATCCTGCTTAGCATGGCTCTGCTGTCCCGCATCGACCGCGGAAAGGAGGGGCTGCTGTGAGCAAATGGCTGAAGCGGATTTATGTATTCGGGATTTTTATTTTCCTGTATGCACCCATCCTCATCCTGATCATATTCTCCTTCAATGATTCAAGGTCCCGGGTAAAGTGGGAAGGATTTAGTCTTCACTGGTATTCTGAGCTGTTCCGGGATACGGAGCTCATGTCCGCCCTTTATACCACGCTGTCCGTGGGCATCCTGTCCGCTCTGGCGGCTACAGTGATCGGCACAGCGGCTGCCATCGGCATCCGAAACATGCGAAGGATCCCAAGGGCGGTGGTACTCAACGTTACCTATATCCCGGTGCTCAACCCCGACATCGTCACGGGAGTCGCACTCATGCTGCTGTTCGTGGTCATCCGGCTGGAAATGGGATATGTCACCCTGTTGCTTTCCCATATCACTTTTAATATCCCCTATGTCATTTTTTCCGTCCTGCCTAAACTAAGACAGCTGGACCGGTATCTGTATGAAGCGGCCATGGATCTGGGCGCCAGGCCATTTCAGGCCTTTCGCAAAGCGGTGCTGCCGGAGATCATGCCGGGAGTGGTGGCGGCGCTGCTGCTCACCTTCACCTTGTCGATCGATGATTTTGTCATCAGCTTTTTCACCACCGGATCCAGTGTGCAGAACCTGGCCACAGTGATCTACTCCATGGCGAGACGGGGCATCAATCCCAAGATCAATGTGCTCTCCACCCTGCTTTTCACCACAGTCATGTCCCTGCTGCTGCTTCTGAATCTGAAAGATACCGGCAGCGGGGCGGTGGCAGTAGAAGGCGGAGCACGGCCGGTGAGCCGGGGGAACGGACAGGACCGGCATGGATAATGCGGACATAAAAGCCGCAGTCAAGCGGTTTTATGAGAATTTTTTTATCATGATCTGAAAGGGGATGGATGGAATGAAAATGAAAATTCTGGCTTTGATCATGCTTGGGGTCCTCGCGATCCTGATCCCGGCTTCCTGCGGAGGGACCTCTGTGCTTCGGGTCTACAACTGGGGAGATTACATGGACGAAGAATATGTCCGGGATGAGTTTTTAAAGGAAACAGGGATCCGGGTCAAGTTCCAGCATTATGCCACCAACGAA
>DOHE01000304.1 GCA_003535395.1 Clostridiales bacterium
AGGTCAGATTGATTTTCCCAGCAGCCGGTGCCCACGGTCCCTCTTTGACTGAAGGATCCGGCAGGGGACTTATAAGAGGCGGGAGCGGGAAAAGATCCACTCGCCCAGTTTGCACATATCCAAAGAATCCATCCTGAGTACGTACACGGTACCATCCGTTCTCCTCTCCGAATACCAGCAGCTCGTCTTCTCCGGTCAGGGGTTTTGATTCTCCGTCTGTCCGGATCTTTCGTATCAGGGGACTTCGGATAGACATGGAACGATGAACACGGATAACGCCGATGCCGGTGCGGGGTCCGGTCAGCACCTTTTCCCGGGCACGAAAATCAATCATGACCGTGTCTGCTCCATCCCGGTTCAGATGCTTAAGCTCGATCCCGTACAAATCCGAGAATGCGCCCACAGGAATATATACTGTATCCTCCCGTATCTGCATGGGGACATCCAGGTCCATGGGTTTCCCGTTGATCAGCGCATTCAAGGATTCGGTCTGCATCCGGATCACCCGGTCTTTTGTTGTGATCGTTACTTTTTTAAGGGACTCATCCCACCACAGAGTGGGATCAATATGCTTTTTGACGGTTTCATAGGGCAGCAGGATTTCGCCGTTGACAATGACTGGCGGTGGAAAAGCTTCTTCCCATATACCACCGATGATGGTCCTGCTTTCTCCCGCACCGTCCGGAACCACCCTCGCATCGCTGGGTATCAGAAAATAATACCCAGCAAGCAGGATAAACAGGATGATCAGGAAGGCATTGGCGATCCACAGTGCTTTTTTCATGCAGGATTTGCCGTTTCTTCCGGTTGACGGATGTGGATTTTTCTGGGAGCCAGCTGCTTGAAACTGTCCAGCATCCGCTGATCCGGCTGAAAGAATACCAGCATCCGCTTTTGATCCTGCACTGCAATCAGATAATAAATATCCGCAGCCTCCATCGAGGATACAGCTTCCAGTCTCTCCAGTGTCCGGCCTGCCAGGTCCGGCAGCCCCGTTTGACCCGGATAGGGAGCCAGGATCTCAAATTCCCGGCAGTTCTGGCTGAAGACCCGTTTTCTGCTTCTTTGGTCATAAATGATATCGATATCCAGATCTCCGTTGGTGACCGCATATTCATACTCAATATTTTTCCTGCGCACCAGTCTCCAGGTCATATAGATCACCCCGGCGATGAGCAAAAACCGGAACACCTCAATAAATGGAACGACAGCGGAGGCCATCAGCACCACAGATACCAGCACCAGTGCCAAAAGGACCACCCCGGCCATGTAGAAGTAATCCAAGCTGGTTTTTTGCCTCTTTACGATTTTTTCAATAAATATATCCATTGCGGTTCCACCACCCTTTCACTGGATCAATAAAACTGTAGAAACAGGATCGATGCGCAAACAGTCAGTAAAATCAAAGTGATCACCAGGTCTGCCATGGAAAGGCGCAGCTGATGCATCCGCGTTCTGCCCTCTCCACCCCGGTAACAGCGGGCTTCCATGGCAACCGCCAGTTCATCCGCTCTCCGGAATGCACTGACAAACAAAGGTACCAGGATAGGAACGAAACTCTTTGCTCTTTGTATAAAGTTTCCACTGTCAAAATCCGCTCCCCGGGAACTTTGAGCTTTCATGATCTTGTCTGTCTCATCCAGAATGGTAGGGATGAACCGGAGAGCGATCGACATCATCATGGCAATTTCATGGGCGGGAAAACGCAAGCGGGTCAAGGGTTTCATCAACTTTTCCATCCCGTCAGTAAGGGAAATGGGAGTTGTGGTATAGGTAAGCAGGGAGGCTCCAACCACCAAAAGGATCAGCCGCATCGCCATCTTGACTGCCATCTGGACACCTGTATCCGTAAGCTTTAAGAAACCGAGCCGGAAGATCACGTTTCCAGGGACTGTAAACATATTCACAACAGCAGTGAACAAAATGATGAAAAGAATGGGTTTCAGGCCCTTAAGCGCCATTTTCCAGGAGATCCCGGACAAAAGAAGCACAATGGATATAAAAATCATAAAACATATGAAAGCCCATAGATCCTTGAGCATAAAAACAACAGCCATCAAGAGGATCAAAAGCAGCATTTTGACCCGGGGATCCGCCCGGTGCAGCAGTGAATCGCCTGGGATATACTGCCCCAGAGTAATGTCTTTCATCATCGGAACCGGCTCCCTTCCTTCCACAGATTGATCCCAATGTACTTTAAAATGGCATCTTTGGCATCCTCCACTGTAAGGGTCTCCGAGGACAGATCCGGAAACAGGGTCTTAAGGTGCAGCATGACCCGGGTGATCTGGGGAACATCCAATCCCATGCCTGTCAGCCGGTCATGCTGCATGAATACTTCCCCTGGAGTTCCCTGCATTTCCAGACGGCCCTTGTGCAAAACCACTACCCGCTGAGCATGCCTGGCTACATCCTCCATGTTGTGTGATACCAGGATCACGGTCATGTCCCCGGCTTCATGCATGGCCCCTACCATCCTGTAGATGTCTTCTCTTCCTTTTGGGTCTAAACCGGCAGCGGGTTCGTCCAGCACCAGTACCTTAGGTTTCATGGCGATGACCCCGGCAATGGCCACCCTGCGTTTCTGTCCCCCGGAAATTTCAAAAGGAGATTTGTCCAGCAGGCTCTCATCGATATCTACAGCCCGGAGAGCTGCCATGACTTTGTCACGTATCTCCTCCTCAGACCAGCCCTGTTTTGTCAGGCCAAAGGCAATATCCTTATATACCGTCTCTTCAAAGAGCTGATGCTCCGGATACTGAAAAACCAAACCGACATTGCGCCTCAATTCCTTCAGATTTTTACCCGATACATCCTCTCCATCCACGGTCACGGTTCCGGATGCCGGTTTTAAAAGCCCGTTCAGATGCTGCACCAGGGTGGATTTCCCCGAACCGGTACTCCCGATGATCCCGGTAAAACTGTTTTTTTCTATATGAAGGCTCACCGAATCCAGCGCCTTTTTCTCATAGGGCGTGCCCGCAAGGTATATGTATGTCAGATTCTCAATCCTGATCATATTTCACCATAACCTTCCGAAGGATTTCGATGGCCTCATCCTCATGGATGATCCCATCCGGCAGATCCAATCCTGCTTTTTTCAGCTGGTGAAACAGGTCAGTCACCTGGGGCACATCCAATCCCAGACTCTTCATCCGGGAAACATGATCGAATATCTCCTCTGGCCGGCCATCCAGCACAATGGAACCGTCGTGCATGACGATGACCCGGTCTGCATCCACAGCTTCTTCCATATTATGAGTGATAAGCAGGATGGTGATCCCCTCTTCCCGGTTCAAACGATGGGCAACGGTCAGTACTTCCCGGCGCCCTACCGGGTCCAGCATGGAAGTGGATTCATCCAGTATCATGCACCGGGGTTTCATGGCCAGGATACCGGCAATAGCTACCCGCTGTTTTTGTCCTCCCGAAAGCATGTGGGGTGAATGGCGTGCATACGGGGACATCCCTGTGTTTCTGAGCGCTGCATCCACCTGGATCCGGATATCTCCCGGCAAAATTCCCAGGTTCTCCGGTCCGAACGCCACATCTTCCTCTACGATGGTTCCCACGATTTGATTATCCGGGTTCTGAAATGCCATTCCCACATTTCTTCGGATATCCCAGAGCGAAGATGCATCCCGGGTGTCTTTTCCCATGACCTGCACTGAGCCTTCATCCGGGATCAGAAGCGCATTGAATAGTCTGGCCAGTGTGGATTTTCCGGAGCCGTTCCTGCACAGGATCACTGTAAAACTCCCTTCCCTGACAGAAAGGGTCACATCCCGCACAGCAAAGGTTATATCTCCCGCAAGAGGGTGCGCTTCCTTGTATCCATATCGGACGTTGGAGGTTATGATGATATCCGGCATTCATTTCTCCTGTCTCCGGCGGCATGACGGGTGGTGTGTCTTTGTCTTTTATGACAGCCTGTATTCCGTCTGGCATAAATGAAAGAAGGATCAAGCATAACCAGGGTCATGCTTAATCCCGTTCCCTTCAATGGGTGTCGACCTGATGCCAAGCAAGACCTGGCTCAATATCAGTTTACAAGTTCCAAGAGCACGATTTCTGCAGCATCGCCGCGCCGGGTACCCAGTTTGTAGATCCGGGTGTACCCTCCCCTGGCCTCTTTGTACCGGGGAGCGATCTCATCAAAAAGCTTGTTCACCAAATTCAGGTTGTTTCCGTCTGCATCCTTTGCTTTATACAGCCAGTTCATGGCTCTTCTTCTGGCATGGAGGCGGGATGGTGCATCGACAGTTTTCAGTTCTGTACGAACTTCCCGTTCCACGGCCATAAATTTGGATCCATTTTTGGATGTTTTGCTGATGGAAAGAATTTTGCCCTTGGAATCCCTTTTCGCGGCACTCACCGTCGTTTGCCTGGATGTGAAATGATCCTTTTCCAGGATGGCATCGGTGATCAGCTTTTCAGCGATCTTCCGTACTTCCATAGCCCTGGCTTCGGTTGTTTCAATTTTTCCATGCTGTATCAGAGCTGTGACCAAGCCCTTCATCATTGCAATCCTCTGGTCCGTCGGCCGTCCCAGCTTTCTTTGCAAAGCCATTGTTCAATCTCCTCCTTCATTGCGGCTGTTCACTCTTCGTTCACAGTCAGTGCCAAACCCAGACCTTCCAGCTTTTGCAGTACTTCCTCCAGGGATTTTCTCCCCAGATTCCTGACCTTCATCATATCATCCTCGGTTTTGCTCGTCAGATCTTCCACCGTATTGATCCCGGCCCTTTTCAGGCAATTGTAGGAACGGACCGAAAGATCCAGCTCCTCGATGGTCATTTCCAGCACTTTTTCCTTCCGGGTCTCTTCCTTCTCCACCATGATATCCATAATGTGCGTGCTCTTCGACAAGTCGACGAAAAGATTGAAATGCTCATTGAGGATTTTCGCGCCAAGACTAATGGCTTCGTCTGGTTTAATGCTGCCGTTGGTCGTGACTTCGATCGTCAGCTTGTCATAATCGGTGTAGGATCCTACCCGGGTGTTCTCCACGGTGTAGTTCACCTTTCGGACAGGGGTGTAGATGGAATCGATGGGGATCAGGCCCAAAGGCTGTCCCGAAAGTTTGTTTTTTTCTGCCTGTACATATCCGCGTCCCTTGTTGATGGTCATCTCCATGTAGAACTTTTGATCCCCGTTCAGCGTACAGATATGCAGGTCTGGATTCAGGATCTCGATATCCGCATCTGCAATGATATCGGCAGCAGTAACAGGACCTTCCCTGTCCACATCGATATAAACCACCTTTTGTCCGTCACTGTTGTGCAGGATGGCCAGTTCCTTGATGTTGAGGATGATTTCCGTCACATCCTCCACCACACCCGGAACCGTGGAAAACTCATGCATGACACCGTCAATCTTGATGGAACTGACTGCAGCTCCCGGCAGAGAAGATATCAATACCCGGCGCAATGAATTCCCCAGGGTTGTACCATAACCCCGTTCCAACGGTTCCACTTCGAATTTGCCATAAGTATAATCCTGAGTGATGCACTCTACTTTCGGCTTTTCAATTTCAATCACCAATAGCCCTCCCTCTGCCATCATGCATTATTTGGAGTACAACTCAACAATCAAGTGTTCCTTGACCTGGATGTCTATGTCCTCCCGGGAAGGATAGGAAACCACTTGTCCGATAAAATTTTCTGCATCATACGTCAGCCATTTGGGTACAACGCGGCCGCCAACCATCTCCACAATGGATTTTAGCTTTTCTGATTTCCTGAACCCCTCGGATAATGAGATCCTGTCCCCCACCTTTACCAGGTAAGAGGGGATGTTCACTCTTTTTCCATTGACCAGAACATGCTGATGGGAAACCAGCTGACGGGCTTCCGGTCTGGAACAGGCAAGCCCGAGACGGTAAATCACATTGTCCAGCCGGCATTCCAGAAGGCTCAGCAGAATTTCACCGGTAATGCCGCGTTTGCGGTCAGCAATTTCAAAATATTTTTCAAACTGCTTTTCCAAAACACCATAGAAACGGCGGGCTTTCTGCTTTTCCCGCAACTGGATGCCGTATTCCGTCTGTTTCTTCCTTTGCTGCCCGTGCTGCCCGGGTGCATACGCCCTGCGGACAACAGCGCATTTCCCGGTGTAGCATCTTTCACCTTTTAAGAAAAGCTTCTCGCCTTCCCGGCGACAAAGCCTGCAGCTCGCATCTGTATAACGTGCCATCGATTCATAACCTCCTCGTCATACTCTTCTTCGTTTTGGCGGTCTGCAGCCATTATGGGGGATGGGAGTAACATCCTTGATCAGGCTTACTTCCAGACCCGCTGCCTGCAAAGAACGGATGGCCGCTTCCCGTCCGGACCCCGGACCCTTCACATAAACATCCACAAAACGGAGTCCATGTTCCATGGCTGCTTTCGCCGCGGTTTCCGCTGCCACTTGAGCTGCAAATGGAGTGCTTTTCCTGGAACCCCTGAATCCAAGACCGCCGGCACTTGCCCAGGATAATGCATTTCCGGACGTATCCGTCATCGTTACGATCGTATTGTTAAACGTAGACTGAATATGAGCGGCTCCCCGTTCAATATTCTTCCGTTCCTTTTTCTTGCTTCTGACCCCTTTTCTGGCGCCAGCTTTTGTTGATGCTGCCACTCAAACACCCTCCCCTGTTATTTCTTCCTTTGGGCTCCGCTGACCTTCTTCGGACCCTTCCTGGTTCTGGCATTGGTCTTTGTCCGCTGACCACGGACCGGAAGTCCAAGCCTGTGCCTTCTTCCACGGTAACAGCCAATTTCTATCAAACGCTTAATATTCAAGGCGATTTCACGTCTCAGATCGCCTTCAACTTTAAAATCCTTGTCAATGATCTCACGAAGACGGGTGATTTCGTCATCTGTCAAGTCCCGGACACGGGTATCGGGATTGACTCCGGTCTTTTCAAGAATCTCATTTGACCTTGTCCTGCCAAGCCCGAAAATATAGGTTAATCCAATCTCAACCCGTTTTTCCCTTGGCAGGTCCACTCCGGCAATACGTGCCATTTACCAACACACCTCCACACTAAATTCAACCTTATGAATCAACACATCTGGATATTGCCAGTCCGGGTCCCTGCATACAAAACCGGCAATCAGCCGCCCATTTGCGTTATTTTCATCAACCCTGCTTTTGTTTGTGCCTCTGATCCTCGCAGATAATAAGGACTCTTCCCTTCCTGCGGATGATCTTGCATTTTTCACAGCGTACCTTTACTGATGGTTTAACCTTCATCTTTCAACCCTCCTTATTTGGATCTCCAGGTGATCCTGCCTTTTGTCAGATCATACGGGGACAACTCCAGTGTGACCTTGTCTCCGGGAAGAATTTTTATGTAATTCATCCTGAGCTTACCTGCAATATGGGCCAATACCTTGTGCCCGTTTTGCAGTTCGACGTTGAACATGGCATTGGGCAATGTTTCTATGACCTTGCCTTCAACTTCGATGACATCATCTTTTGACAATCTTCATTCCCCTTTCCCGTCTGCCTGCACAAATTCCGCCAGCACCTTCCTTACTTCCGCATTTCCCAGCCGGATCCCGCTGTCGATCCTGTTTTTCATGGAATCTACAGACAATCCTGTAGGTTTTAAGTGCTTCAGCCTCTTCTTTTTCGGCTTTTCCACCCGTCTTAGATCTCCATCTGTAACTAAGACAAAATTCCGATCGATTATACCACATACTATAAATACGTGTCCAGTATCTCTTCCAGCTTTCGAATAAACAATATCTCCAGTTTCAATTTCCAATGGCGCACCCCCTAATGAATGGTCAGCACCAGCGGCTCATTGCGGGTAATGGCAATCGTATTCTCATAATGGGCAGAAAGCCGGTGATCCCGTGTAACGACCGTCCAGCCGTTCTCCAACGTATATACATCCTCTGTTCCTTCATTGATCATGGGTTCCATGGCCAATGTCATGCCTGCTGCCAGCAAAGGTCCCCGGCTGCGGGTCCGGTAATTGGGTACATCCGGAGGTTCATGAAGGTTTCTGCCGATCCCATGCCCGATGTACTTTCTTACAACAGAAAATCCCTGTTCCTCTGCATGCTTTTGGATCGTTTCTGACAGATCCGAAATCCGGTTGCCTTCCCTGGCTTGCTCCAATGCCCTGAAAAAACATTGCTTTGCAGTCTCTACCAGCTGGTGTGCGAGTGCATTCGTCTTTCCAATTTCGAATGTCCTTGCTGCATCTGCATGGTAATCCTGCAGGCATACGCCTACATCCACACTTAGAATATCCCCATCTTCCAGGCGCCTTAAACCTGGAATGCCATGGATGACTTCCTCATTGACAGAGGCGCAGATACTGGCCGGATATGGCCCAGCGCCTGCGGGTCCCTCATATCCTAAAAATGAAGGAATGGCCTGTTTCTTTCTGATCCACTCCAGGACCAGCCGGTCGATTTCTGCCGTTGTGATCCCGGGCTGGACCAGGTCTTCCAGTTTTTCAAAGATCAAGCAGATCACCTCGCCTGCCTTCCGCATTTTATCGATCTCGCCAGCCGATTTTAAATGTATCATCGCAGTCAGGTCTTTTGTACTGGTTTTAGTATTTCTTCTGTGATTTTCTCTACGCTCTCCCTGCCATCATATGTTTCCAGGTTTCCCTGTTTCCTGTAATAGGTGATGAGAGGCCTGCTCTGGGTATGATATGTTACAAGTCTCATCTGTATGGTTTCAGGTTTATCGTCGTCCCGGATCACCAGTGAAGACCCGCACAGATCACAGATATCCGTTTTTTTGGGAGGTGTGTTGGCAGTATGGTAAGTTGCTCCGCAGGATATGCAGGCTCTTCTTCCTGTAAGCCGGTGAAGGATCACATCATCCTCCACCTCCAGATTTAAAACGCGTTNNTTTCTTCCCCAGAGCTGAGAGCATCGTATCCAGAGAAACAGCCTGTTCAATGGTCCGAGGAAATCCATCCAGAATAAACCCATCCCGGCAATCCTCTTCCGTAATCCGGTTTTTGACAATTTCAATGGTCAGATCATCCGGAACCAGCTTGCCCTCATCAATATACTGCCTGGCAATCTTCCCCAGGGGCGTATCTTCCGAAATGTTTTTCCGAAAAATGTCTCCGGTAGAAATCCTGGGGATATGCAATTTGGCGGATATGGCCATGGCTTGGGTTCCTTTTCCGGATCCGGGAGCGCCCAACATGATGAATACCATCTGCTCAACCTCCCATCTCAGTCAAGAAAACCTTTGTAGTGCCGCATCAACATCTGGGATTCCAGCTGCTTGACCAGTTCCAGCGCCACATTCACCAGAATCAGAACTCCGGATCCGGCAAACCAAACTCCGCTGATGCCGGTGATTTTCCCGATCAAGGTAGGAAACACCAGGACTACGGCAAGGAATATGGCACCAAACCATGTAATCCGGTTCAAAACAGATGAAATATAATCGGATGTAGGTTTTCCCGGCCGGATGCCCGGGATAAAACCTCCCTTTTTCTTGATATTATTGGACAGTTCAATGGGATTGAACTGTACCACTGTGTAGAAAAAAGTGAATATCATGACCAGCAAGGCAGAAATGACAGAAAAACTGATCTTGTCAGGCCACGAGGTGAAAAACTTTACGATCCTGTTTTCAGAACTCGCACCTACAAATCCGATAATGGTAGACGGGAACATCATGAACGACATGGCAAAGATAATAGGAATCACGCCTGCCATATTTACCTTCAGGGGAATATTGGTGCTTTGTCCGCCATACAGCTTTCTACCCACAACTCTCTTTGCATACTGGACCGGTATCCGCCGCTCCGCTTCCTGAACGTATACAACACCGGCGATGATGGCCAGGAAAACCGCGATGATGGCCAGGATCCCAACGATGGCTGTAATCATGCCGCTGGATGTCTGCAGGTTGATAAAAGCGGCAATGAGAGAACGAACTCCGGAAGGGCCCCTGGATACGATGCCGGCAAAAATGATCAGGGAAATTCCGTTTCCGATACCGCTTTCCGTGATCTGTTCACCCAACCACNNTTGCCAACCTGGCGCTTGGCATAATTCACCAGTATCTTGCGCTGGCCGCGCTCAACGAAAACCACAAACGCAACCACCAGGATCGCGCCGGTGAACAGCAACAGAACCAACGGGATCGAGAACGCGCCCGTGCGGGTCAGTTCCAGCGTGCCCGCAATCGCGCTCGGAAAGCCGGCGGCAATGCCTGCAAAAATAATCAGCGAAATGCCGTTGCCAATGCCGCGCTCGGTAATCTGTTCACCCAACCACATCAGGAAGGCAGTCCCGGCTGTAAATGTGAATGCAATGGTCACAAAACTGAGTACACTGAACCCACCGATGATGGATGTTGAGCCCAATCCAAAATAAAGAGCTGTAGCCTGCAGGAAGGCAAGAAGCACTGTGCCGTAACGCACATACTTTGCAATGATCTTTCTTCCTTCTTCCCCCTCTTTTTGGAGCATTTCCAGTTTGGGGATCACAACTGTCAGCAGCTGCATGATGATTTGAGCATTGATGTATGGTGTGATGCTCATGGCAAAAATGGTTGCGTTTTTAAAAGCACCACCGGTAAGGATGTCCACAAAACCAAAAAGGGAGCCCCCGCTCTCAATCAGGGATTGCAGTGCGGCAGGATCCAAACCTGGTACCGGGATAAAGGATCCCAGCCGGAAAACCAGTAAAAGTCCGATCGTGATAAACAGTCTTTTCCTCAGGTCAGGTACATTCCAGGCATTTTTAATCGTCTGAAACATTCCCATGGCGCACCTCCTGTGCAGTCCCTCCTGCATTTTCAATCTTTGCTTTTGCTGCAGCAGTGAATTTTGCTGCCTTGACAGTTAATTTTTTATCAAGCAGGCCGTCCCCCAGGATGGCCAATCCATCAAGTTCTTTTTTAAGCAGCCCTTTGAGACAAAGCGCTTCAAAATCGACAACGCTTCCATCTTCAAAGAGATTCAGATCCGATACATTGATTTCAGCATAATTTTTCTTGTAACGAAAATTGCTGAAGCCTCTTTTTGGCATCCTCATATAAATCGGCATCTGCCCGCCTTCAAAACCCGGGCGGACACCGCCTCCGGCGCGCGCTTTCTGTCCTTTGTGGCCGCGGCCGGCTGTTTTTCCATTTCCTGACCCCAATCCCCTGCCTTTGCGGTAAGCTTTCTCCGTTTGCTGGGAAGTTGCTAATGCGTTGAGTTTCATGCCTGTGCCTCCTCGCTGATTTCCTCAACCGTCACCAGATGCCGGACTGTATGAATCATGCCGCGAACGGCAGGATTGTCAGGCATAGTGACCGATTGCCTAATTTTTTTAAGACCCAGTGTTTTCACCGTGATCACCTGGTTTGGCTTGGCACTGTTCACGCTCTTGTGTAGAGTTATTTTTAATCTGGCCATCAGCGCATCCTCCTTAATCAAGTATTTCCTGCACTGTTTTTCCTCGCAGAGCTGCAACCTGCTCCACCGTTTTCATCTGCCTTAAGGCAGCCATCGTCGCCTTCACCATGTTGATAGGGTTGTTGGATCCAAGGGACTTTGTACGGATATCCCTGACTCCTGCAAGTTCCAGAACAGCACGGACCGGTCCGCCGGCAATAACACCGGTACCTTCTCCAGCCGGTTTCACCAGAACTTTGCCTGCACCATACACACCGACGGATTCATGAGGAACTGTGGTATTCAGAAGAGGGATTTTGATCAGGCTTTTCTTCGCATCCTCAATTCCCTTTTTGATGGCATCCGGCATTTCCGAAGCTTTCCCCATGCCACAACCCACATGCCCCTTTTCATCCCCTACCACAACCAGAGCGCTGAACCTGAAGTTACGGCCGCCCTTTACAACCTTGGAAACACGGGCGATATTGACTACTTTTTCCTTTAATTCTCCAAGTGTATTCGTATCGATTTTCTGCAAAATCCTTCCCTCCCAGTCAGAATTCAAGGCCCGCTTCCCTGGCCCCATCCGCAAGTTCCTTTACCCTACCGTGATAGATGTATCCGCCGCGATCAAAAACCACCGCTTTAATGCCTTTTCCCTGGGCTCTTTTGCCAACAAGTCTGCCAACTTCCCTGGCAGCCTGCTTATTGCCATGGACTGTAATGCTTTCCTTGATTTCCTTGTCCATGGAAGATGCGGAAACAAGCGTAATCCCCTTGGTATCATCAATAATTTGAGCATATATCTGGTTTAAGCTGCGAAAAACATTGAGCCTGGGTAGTTCGGCAGTACCGGAAATCTTTTTCCGCACCCTTGCATGTCTCGCCAGCCTGTTTTCATTGGATGATTTTCCTCTTCCCATTTCCTTTTCCTCCTTCCTTATTTCTTGCCCGTCTTGCCTTCCTTCAACTTCACAACTTCACCCTCGTATCTCACACCTTTTCCCTTGTACGGTTCCGGCGGTCTGGTGCCTCGCACCTTTGCAGCCCATTGCCCAACAGCCTGCTTGTCGATCCCCCGGACAATGATCTTGTTCGGTGCGGGTACCTCGTATGTGATCCCCTCCGGCTCTTCCATTTCCACCGGGTGGGAATAACCCAGGGTCAAAACCAGTTTTTTCCCCTGCTTTTGGGCACGATATCCTACTCCCTGAATCTCCAGGGATTTTTCAAAACCTTTGGTCACACCGATTACCATATTATTGACCAGCGTGCGGGTCAATCCGTGCAGCGCCTTGTGCATCTTGATATCTGAGGGCCGTTCGATCAGGATTTTCCCGTCTTCTCTTTTCAAGATCATTTCCTTTCGGACAACCGTGGTCAATGTGCCTTTGGCTCCTTTTACAGTGACCGCATTGCCATCCATCGTGATCTCCACCCCTGCAGGGATGGGAATCGGCATTCTTCCTATCCTGGACATGCTGTTTCCTCCTGTTCTTATATTACGGGCTTTTTAAGACCCCTTTCAGACTCTTTTCATGGCGTTCCCGGGTCTCCGGTTTACCATACAAAAGCGAGCACTTCGCCCCCGATGCCTTCTTTTCTTGCCTTTTTGTCTGTCATGATCCCCCTGGAAGTAGACACAATGGCTATGCCCAGTCCGCCCAGGACCTTGGGAAGTTCATCCTTGCTGCTGTAAACTCTCAGTCCGGGTTTGCTGATCCTCTTAATCCCGGAAATTACCGACTGCTTCCCGGCTGCATATTTTAACGTAATGCGGATAACACCCTGGCTGGATCCTTCGATCATCTCATACCGTGTGATATATCCTTCGTCCAATAAAATTTCTGCAATAGCCTTTTTGAGGCTGGAAGCAGGAACATCAACACTCTCATGGCGTGCGGTCCCAGCATTCCTGATCCTTGTAAGCATATCGGCGATTACATCCGTAACGATCATGTTTTCCGCCTCCTCTACCAGCTTGCCTTCTTGATGCCAGGTATCTGGCCCTTGTATGCCAGGCTTCTGAAGCAAAGCCTGCATATCCCGAACTTTCTCATATATGCATGGGGTCTTCCACATAACTTGCACCGGTTGTAGATCCGCGTCGAATACTTAAGAGTACCATCCTTGCGGGCTTCAACAAGCCTTTGCTGCTTGATGATCATTGACTTCTTTGCCACTTTCCCATCTCCTCCTTCATCCTGCGACGGTTCAAGCCTGTGCAAAGGGCATGCCCAACAGTTTGAGCAGTTCCCTGGCTTCCTCATCGTTCCTGGCACTGGTTACAAACGTGATATCCATACCCCGGATTTTTTCCACCTTGTCATAGTCGATTTCCGGGAAAATCAGCTGTTCTCTGATCCCCATGGAAAAATTTCCGCGGCCGTCAAATGAATTCGCGGGTATCCCGCGAAAATCCCGCACCCGTGGAAGTCCGACGTTGAAAAGCTTATCCACAAATTCATACATCCTGTCTCCACGCAGGGTAACCTTGCATCCGATGTTGACGCCCTCGCGGATTTTGAAATTTGCAATGGATTTTTTCGCTTTTGTAATGACCGGCTTCTGCCCGGAAATCTGTGAAAGCTCACTGGCTGCGGCATCCATCAGCTTGGAATTGTCCTTGGCGTCTCCGACACCCATGTTGAGTACGACCTTCTCCAGCTTGGGTATTTGCATGGTGCTCCTGTATTGGAATTTCTCCATCAGTGCAGGAGCGATTTCTTTTGCGTACTTGTCCTTCAGTCTTGCCATTTCTTCATCTGCCTCCTACCTGTCATTCTTTATCGGCATTGACGATCTCGATTACCTCGCCGCATTTCTTGCAGAAACGTGCCTTATCGCCATTTTCCATGAAGCGCTTCCCGATCCGGGTCGCCCGGTCACATTTGCTGCAAATATACATGACATTTGAACTGTCAACAGGGGCTGCCTTTTTTACGATTCCCCCAGCCTGATACCTGTCCTTGGGTTTTTGGTGCCGTTTTACAACATTGACACCCTCCACAACAACTTTCCCGTTTTCAGGGTTCACTTCCAGAATCTTGCCCTTGGCTCCCCTGTCCTTTCCGGACAGCACGAGTACCAAATCACCTTTTTTGACATGCACTTTTCCTGGCATCCCGACTCCCCCTTTCTCAAAGAACCTCGGGAGCAAGAGAAAGGATTTTCATGTAATCCTTGTCCCTGAGTTCCCTGGCTACAGGCCCGAATATACGGGTGCCTCTTGGATTTTTGTCTTCCTTGATAATAACGGCTGCATTCTCATCGAAACGAATGTAGGAACCATCCGGTCTCCGCATTCCCTTCCGGGTCCTGACAACCACACACTTGACCACTTCACCCTTTTTTACGACGCCTCCCGGAGATGCATTTTTTACCGAGGCTACGATCACATCACCGATATTGGCGTATTTCCGCCAGGAGCCGCCCAGCACCTTGATGCACATAAGTTCCCGCGCTCCCGTATTATCAGCGGATTTCAGCTTGCTCATCACCTGTATCATATCCAAATCCTCCCAGGTATTCAGCGGGCTTTTTCAACAATTTCAACAAGGCGCCATCTTTTTTCCTTGCTTAAAGGCCGCGTTTCCATCACTTTCACTTTATCACCGATACTGCATTCATTATTCTCATCATGCGCTTTCAGCTTATAAGTCCTTTTGATTATTTTTTTATAAAGGGGATGGACCACGTTGTTCTCAACGGCAACAACGATGGTTTTGTCCATTTTATTGCTGACCACTTTGCCTGTTCTTGTTTTTCGCAATGAGCTTCTTTGCGTATTCTCATCCATCTCTTTTACCTTCCTTTCAATTCCATGTCCCGCATCACCGTAAGAACTCTGGCAATATCCTTTTTCACTGCCTTCAGTTTCATGGGATTTTCCAGCTGGTTGGTGGCAAGTTGAAACCGCAGTTTGAAAAGCTCATTTTTCAGGCTGCTTAACTCCAGCGTTAGCTCTTCCTGGGTCTTTTCCCTCATTTCACTGGCTCTCATTTGCTTCACCTTCCATTTCTATTTCTCTTGTTACAAACTTCGTTTTGATCGGGAGCTTGTGTCCTGCCAGCCGAAGCGCTTCCTTGGCCTGTTCCTCAGATACACCCCCGATTTCAAACAGGATCCTGTCCGGCTTGACTACGGCGACCCAGAACTCCGGAGATCCTTTTCCGCTGCCCATACGGGTTTCAGCAGGTTTTTTGGTTACCGGCTTGTCAGGAAAGATTTTGATCCATACCTTCCCGCCACGCTTGATAAACCGGGTAAGCGCGACCCTGGCTGCTTCAATCTGGTTGCTGGTGATCCAGCCTGGTTCCAGTGCCTGCAGCCCAAATTCCCCATGCACA
Organism: Clostridiales bacterium; assembly: GCA_003535395.1. Taxonomy (GTDB): domain Bacteria; phylum Bacillota; class Clostridia; order UBA8921; family UBA8921; genus UBA8921. The sequence goes on from DOHE01000304.1 coordinate 15,715, forward strand.
ACAACGTTGCCGCGTGTTGCTCTTCCTTTCATTCGGCCGCGCATAACTTTTCTGTGTTTTACTCTTTTAGGCATCAACATGACCGCTACCTCCTTCTTTCCGAGCCACAACCTTGGGTGCCGGCAGCACTTCACCCTTATAGAT
>DOHE01000336.1 GCA_003535395.1 Clostridiales bacterium
CTTCCAGAATGGCATACGGAAAGCTCTCACTGTAGGAGGTGAGCACGTTGATGTCCAGATTTTGAAGCGCTTCCCAGGGGGCCTCCACATGGCCCAGAAAATGCAGCCGGTGCAGGATCCCTGAAGAACGGGCCAAAAGCTCAAGATTTTTTCTCTGATCTCCATCCCCGCATATGATGAACCGGGCTTTGGGCTGTTTTTTTAAAACATGCGCAGCTGCCTTGACAAAGATCTCCACCCCTTTGACAGGATGCAGCCGGGCAACGATGCCGATCAGGATATCCCCGGGCTGTGAATGGATCTGGTGCTTTGCATAAAAATCATTCCTGGATAATACGGAAAACTCCCGATCAAAGCGCATGCCATTGTATACAGTATGGATCCTGGAAGGCGGGAAGCCCCGTTCCACCAGCATGCGTTTGAAATTTCCGGATACGGCGATATAGTTGCCGATGAACTGCAATGCGATCCGGTTTGTGACGCCGAAGGTATAATGTTTAAGGAAACTGTGCAGGTAATCTCCCCGGTAATCGCTGTGAACCGTGGTCACCGGTATGAAGCGGGTGAACAGGCGCGCCAGTACAAGGTACACATTGGCTTTGGAACCGTGAGCATGTACGATATCAAACCGTCCCCTCCGGATGATCCGGACCAGGCGGATCAAGTCGGCGGCAAAGAATCGGGTCCGGATGATCCGGGTATCGATGCCCATAGCCGCCGCATCGGATGCAAATGGACTTTTTCTCAGGCTGACCAGACTTACCTGGATATGCTTGCCCAGTTCCGAGATCAATGACAGAATATGGGTTTTCGCACCGCCGATATCCCCTCCGCAGGAAAGGTGGAGGACCTTCATACTGGTGATCATGATCCTATTCTAATTGAATTTGACCGGGGATGCAAGGGAATATATACTGATAAACAGGATCAGAGCGCCGCACAGCCCGTGCTGTGCCCTGGGACGGGAGGTTCGCTGTATGCAGACCCATGACAAGGTGGTCATCATCGGAGCAGGATATGTAGGAGCTACAAGCGCCTATGCCCTCATGACTGCCGGTACGGTTTCTGAAATCGTGCTGCTGGATGTGAACGAAAAAAAACTGGAAGGGGAAGTCATGGATTTAAACCACGGTATTTCCTTTGTGCCGCCGGTGGTGATCCGAAGCGGGGATTATGAGGATTGCCGGGATGCCGATATTATCTTGCTGGCGGCGGGTGCAGGCCAAAAACCGGGGGAGACCCGGCTGGACCTGCTGAAGAAAAATATCGGCATTTTCCAGGAGATCCTCCCAAAGGTCATGCAAGCAAATGAAAAAGCGATCCTGCTTGTGGTTACAAACCCGGTGGATCTCCTCACCTATGCCACACTCAAGATCTCCGGGCTGCCAAGGCAGCGGGTCATCGGTACCGGCACCCTGCTTGACAGTTCCCGGTTTAAATACCTGCTGAGCCGCAACTGCAGAGTGGATCCACGGAACGTGCATGCCTATATCATCGGGGAGCACGGAGATTCGGAAGTGCCGGCCTGGAGCCTCACCAATATCGCCGGCACTCCCCTTGACCGGTATTGTCAGGCATGCTGTATGCCTGACTCTTCCTGCTGTGACCGGGAATCCATCTTCCGGGAGGTGCGGGATGCAGCTTACCGGATCATTGAAGGCAAGGGTGCGACATACTATGCGGTTGGACTTGCGGTCCGGCGTATCGTGGAAACGATCCTCCGAAATGAATCCTCCATTCTGCCCGTATCCAGCCTGATGACCGGGCAGTATGGTGTGGAAGATGTTTGTTTGAGTCTGCCCGCCATTGTTGACCGGCAGGGAATCGCCAAGGTGCTGGAATTGCCGCTGGATCCCGCGGAGGTCCAGGGATTCAGAGAATCCGCCCGTATCCTGAAAGCACATTTAAAGGAGGCTGGATTCAAGGAGGCAGACAGCAATGGATCCTAAAAGATTGGGAGAGCCCGGGCAGGAGCGTCCACTTCCCCCGATATTCAGAGCGCTTTTGCGCCATGCCAGGTCCGGGCCCCTGCCTTTTCACATGCCCGGCCACCGGATGGGGAAGGGATTCCCGGCTGAATTTCGCCGTTATCTGTTAAAAATGGATTTGACGGAACTTGAGTCCACCGGTACGCTGCATCCTCCGGCCGGGGCGGTGGAGGACGCCCAAAGTCTCGCTGCAGAGGCTTTCGGCGCGGATGCGACCTTTTTTCTGGTCAATGGAAGTACGGGCGGGATCCATGCAGCGCTGGCCTATGCATGGCTGGAAACGCCCTCTGTTTTGCAAAGCGGAGCATCCGCCATGCGTGCAAATGCCGGAACAGGGGATGCCGGGCTGTCCTGCCTGCTGGCGGGACGGGACAGTCATCGCAGNNACACTGGGGATCCCGTTGCGTTTTATGAAAGCAGGGTTTTGCAGCAGGGGCCGGATCCCGCTGTGTGTAACTGCGGAGGCGGTTGAAGAAGGCCTGATCAAAAACCCGGGTGCAAAAGCAGTACTGGTGACCAGCCCCAATTATTACGGGATGACCGCGGATATCCGGAAAATCGCCGACCGGGTCCATGCCAGGGGAAAGATCCTGATCGTGGATGAAGCGCATGGAGCCCATTTGCACTTTGGCCGGATCGTCCGGGAAGCGGGCGTCGGATTTCCGGAGGATGCACTCCAATGCGGAGCGGATATCGTGGTCCAAAGCGCCCATAAGACGCTGCCCGCCATGACACAGGCCGCATATCTGCATTTAAAGGGAGAACGGGTCCGGGCGCTTCGGATGGAAACCATCCTTTCCCGCATGCAGACCACCAGCCCGTCGTGGCTGCTGCTGGCTTCCCTGGATCATTCCCGGGATTTTTTTGCCCGCGAAGGCGGCAGGCGTCTTCAAAAGCTTGTGGCTGCCCTGGAAAGCGTCAGGCGGCAAACCGGGTTTGATCCATTTCCCGGAGAGGCTGAAGGCGGATTTCGGGATCCCACCCGGTTGATTTTCCAAGTGGAAAAGTTTGGTGTGACCGGTTTTGAGGCCGCCCGGTATCTGGCCAGGCATCACTGCATCCATGCAGAGATGGCAGATCCGTTCCATCTGGTTTGTATCGCCACAGTGTTCCATACCCGAAAGGAATTGCAACGGCTGTTCCGATCTGTTTCCGCATTGTCATCCGCTGATTTCAACCGCCGGGAACTACCGGATTTTACCGGAATGGCGGATGTTCTTAAGCGGGTTGCACGCATTCCGCCGCTGGGGATGGAAATGTACCTGGCTGACAGGCAACCCTTTAAAGAAGTTCCTTTGGAAGAAAGTGACGGATATATGTCCGCCGGAATGGTGGGGCCCTATCCTCCGGGGATCCCGGCGCTTCTGCCCGGGGAGATCATCACCCGTGAATGTTCACAGGATCTGGTGAAAGCACGGGCGTTTGGCTGGGAACTGCAGGGCGTGGAGGCAGAAGGGCTGAAAGTCAGGGTATTATCCAGGTTTTGAGTCCCATCCGGGGTTTGAGTCCTGCAGAAGATCTCCGGCTGTTTCGCAGGAAACCGCCGGGATCCCGTCACCGGCTGGATCTCTCAGGATCTGATGGCGGGTCCACCGATCCCCCTGAAGTCGTTTGTAGTACAAACCTGCCCGGACGATCCAGTCGAGGTACATCCCAAGCCAAACTCCAAAAACGCCAAGGCCCAGAGACACGCCCAGAATATATCCGCCGGCCACACGGAACACCCACATGCCAATAATGGACGTCAGGAGGGTGTATGTGGTATCCCCGGCTCCTTTCAGTCCGGCAGGGAGCAGAAAGGATGCAGGCCAGAACAGAGGCAGGGCAATGACAGAAGACTGGATAATGGGGATAAGAAGGCGTTTGACTTCCGGGTCAGTGGTATACAGGGCGATCAACGGCCTGCCAACGAACAGAAGCAGGGTACAGGGCACGACAAGCAGCGCCATGGCCGCCAGCAGTGTATAAGTCAGGACTGATTTGGCGTCTTTTTCATGCCCGCGTCCCATGTGCTGCCCCACCATGGTGATCGCAGCGGTGGTAAGCGCCAGGCCGGGAATGTTGGAAATATTGAAGACAGATCCGGCGATGTAATTGGCAGCCATGGCCGCGACGCCCATGGACACGATATAGGTTTGGGTGAGCAGTTTCCCCACTTGGAAAATAACGGACTCCAAACTCGCCGGAACACCGATCCGGAATACCGAACGCAGCACATCCCATTTAAAACGCCGAATATGTTCAAACTGGAGGAGAGAGCCGCCGGGGCCCTGTTTTCTGCGCAGCAGCACCAGAGCGTAGACCGCCCCGATGAACCGGGCCAGGGTAATGCCCACCGGAGCACCTGTAAAGCCAAATCCATGAAAGTGAAACAATCCGAATGGAAAACCGTAAATCAGGATATAAGTCAGGATCACGTTGGTACTGTTCATCAGCAGTGTGATCCACATGGCCGCTTTCGGATCGCCGGACCCCCGGAGCACTCCCGCCACCATGGAGGTGACGGCGATGAAAGGGTAACCCAGAATGACGATTTTCATATACACCGTCATATACCCCATGACACGGGAGTTCACCGCACCATAGAGCAGAGAGAGGATATTCCGGCCGGCCAGAGTAAAAACCAGGGTGATGGCAAATGAAACCAGCAGGCTGCCCAGCAGGGACTGCCCAATGGTGCAGCGGACCCCGCTGCCGTCTTCCCGCCCGTAATAATGGGAGACCACCACCGTACCGCCGATGGCAATGGCAGATAAAATAGATATGATGAGCATGTTGAGCGCATCCACCATGCCGATGGCAGAAACAGCTTCCGATCCGATGCGGCTGGCCATGATGGCATTGATCATGCCCATCAGGGTGACCATGGTCTGCTCTATCATGACCGGCAGAGATATTTCAAGTACATCCTTGCGGATCCACGATGGAAGTTTCATATGAAGGGTTCCTTTCCACAGTTTGTATAGTTTATAATACTTAAGCAGGATATTCAAGGAAAGGCGGCAAATCCTATGTCTGTACCGGCCCGGTTTTTCATCGGTCAAGTGGTAACGATGAAGAAGAAACACCCCTGTGGCAGTTATCAATGGAAAATCCTGCGGGTAGGAGCCGACATCCGGGTCCGGTGCATGGGATGCAGCCG
>DOHE01000275.1 GCA_003535395.1 Clostridiales bacterium
CCACAAGGAAATCCCGGTGTACCGGGGGATCAGGACGGAAAGGTATACATATGTCGTTGCCAGGGATGAATCGGCGCAATACAGGGGATGGCTGCTTTACGATAATTCTGAAGATCCCTGGCAGATGATCAACAGGATCGATGATCCCGGCTGCCAGGATATCCGGGCGGATCTGCACAATGAGCTGATGAAACTTTTATATGCAAAGGGAGAAAATACTTTCAATGGCTGACAATACACGTGAAAAGTTATTGATGGATTTTGGCTGGAAGTTTCATGAGGGGGATCTTCCTGTCAGTCACTGGGGAAAATTATGCAAATCAGGCAGTTATGGCAATGAGCCGGGGATCGGGCTGGCTTATGATGATACTTCATGGCGTTCTGTCGACCTTCCCCATGACTTTGCCATAGAAAGCGAATTTGACCAGAAGTATAATATTGGCCATGGTTATGTTCCAATGGGGACCGGCTGGTACAGGCGCCAATTTGTGATTCCTGCTGAAGACAGGGGCAGGAAAATATTTGTTGAATTTGAAGGCGCGTTTCGTGACATGACACTATACGTGAATCAGTTTATTGCCGGCCGCCACGAAAGTGGATACGGTACGATACGCTTTGATATCACTGATTTTTTGAATTATGGAAGTAATAACGTACTGGCAGTCCGTGTTGACGGGTCCCAACCCGAGGGGTGGTGGTATGAAGGCACGGGAATCTACCGGCATGTCTGGATGATCAAAACCAGCCGCGTATATATCCCTTTTGGCGGGATCCATGTGCAGTCATGGTTCAATGCAGACCCTGAAGAGTGCAAACCCTTCCTGGTCGATGTGCCCGGGAGTCTTTGCAGGATCCGTGTAAAAACGGTAGTGTCCAATTCCAATGGGGGTCCGGAGCAAGTGAAGGTCCGCATACGGCTGCTGGCCCCGGATGGTTCCTTCCTCACAGGCGGCGAGGATTCCCGGAAGATCACAGGTGTAAACGAGGAGACGTTTTCAGTCATGACGGAGATTGAAGCGCCCAGACTCTGGGCGCTGGATACGCCATGGCTATACACGGCAGTCGTAGAGGTCATGGTGGGTGATCACACCGTAGACCGCCTGGAGGAGATATTTGGTATTCGTACGATCCGTTTTGATCCGGGGAAGGGTTTTTTTCTGAACGGCAAGCCTTTAAAAATCAAAGGTGCCGCGAATCATTATGATCATGCAGGTGTGGGTTCCGCAGTGCCGGATATGGTGAATGAATTCAGGATACGACGACTGAAGGAATTTGGTTTCAATGCATACCGTGCCTCGGTCAAGCCCTGTTCTCCGGCATTTCTGGATGCGTGTGACCGCCTTGGGATGCTTGTTTTGGAGGAGCCGCGTACTTTTGCCGGAAATGAACAGGCATACCAGGACATCCGGCGCCTGGTGCTGCGCGACAGGAATCATCCAAGCATCATTCTGTGGGGTTTTGCCAATGAAGAAACAAACCTGTTCAATACTCCGCAGGGTGCGATGATCACCAAAACCACCGCCGCGTTATTTCACTCGCTGGACCCCACGCGTCCAACCACGACGGCGCGGAATTGCGGGTATGACCAGGATCATGCAGAGGCTGTCGATGTATTAGGTTATAATTATCATTGGGATCAATGGGATATCAATCATGAACGATTTCCAGACAAACCGGTGATCGAGACCGAAATGGCTTCGACATATACTACGCGCAGCGTGTATTTTGATGAGACGGACCGGGGTCGGCTGGTCGAATATGACCGGCCTAATTTCTGGATCCGCAAGACCTTCACAAGGGAAGAAGTCACCCGCCAGATGGAAAGACAATGGATGAGCGGAGGTTTCATCTGGACGGGTTTTGATTATCGGGGAGAGCCGACGCCTTTTCACGAAAAGGGGTGGAGGGGGAGCGGAAGAACAGAAAAGGTTCCCATGGTTGTTTCATGCCATTTTGGTACATTCGATTTATGCGGATTTCCAAAAGACGAGGCTTACTATTACAAGTCCTGGTATCAGGAAGACCCTGTGCTCCATGTTTTTCCGCATTGGAACTGGGCAGGGAAGGAAGGGATGGAAATCACAGTTGCAGTCTACAGCAATATGGATCAGGTAGATTTATTGGTAAACGGGAGCAGTGCCGGTTGTCAGACGATGCAAAAACTGGGCATGCTGGAATGGAAAGTACCCTACCAGCCCGGTCATATTGAAGCAGTAGGATACCAGAATGGAAAAGAGGTCCTACGTCAGAGACGGGAAACGACCGGCTGTGCAGCCGCGGTGCATCTGCTGCCGGAAAATGGCTCACAGATCAGGGCCAATCGGGAGGATGTTGCCATCATAAGGGTCACCACGGTGGATTCAAAGGGGCGTTTTGTCCCCAATGCAAATAACATGATCAAATTTCATACAAGAGGGGCCATCCGGATCCTGGGTGCGGGGAACGGGGATCCTGCAGATTTAACTCCGAATCATTCGCTGAAGCGAAAGCTGTTTGGCGGATTGGCACAGATCATCGTACAGGCGCTGGACCGTCCGGGCGAGGCCTGGCTGGTTGCGGAAGGGGAAGGGCTTGTCACCGGGGAACTGAAACTGGATCTGACTGACAGTCCACGCCGCCTGTTCCTGCCTGCCGCAATCACATCAGATGAAACAGTCAAGGACAGACCTGAAAGTATCTGCAGAGAGGAAGGACCAGGAAATGGTGCTTTAAAGCAGGATGATTACGCATTTTATGATCATAATACGGTTACCAATCCAAACAGAAAATAAACGAAAGGTCGGGAATTGTTTATGGAACGCAAATTGAAAATCGGCATAATCGGAACAGGAAATATTGCAGGGCATCATGTTAAATATTACAAAGGGTTCGATGATGTGGAAGTCACCGCCGGTGCGGATATTGTTCCGGGAAAGGCCAGGCAGTTCTTTGAAAGGATGGGGCTGCCGAATGCTCATTCCTATGAAAATGTTGAAGAAATGCTCCGGAACGAACAGTTGGATGGAGTCAGCGTATGCACATATCACAGGGCGCATGCGCCATGCAGCATCGCGGCACTGGAGGCGGGTGTTCATGTTCTCTGTGAAAAACCGATGTCCTTTACTCTCCAGGAGGCAGTGGACATGGTGAAGGCTTCCCGCAAATCCGGGAAGTTCCTGACGATTGGTTACCAGCCCAGATACGACTATCTGCGCCAGCGGGTGGATGAAATCATCAGTTCCGGTCAGCTCGGGAAAATTTATTACATTGAAAGCGGCGGGGGCCGGAGACGGGGGATCCCCTCGAAGGATAGAGATTCTTATATAAACAGTGAAAAGGCAGGATATGGGGTGATTGGAGATAATGGATGCTATTCTGTTGACGAATGCCTTCATGCGGTCAAATATCCCCGCCCGCTGACTGTATCCGCTGCGGCTTCGTCCCATTTCGGAAAGCGGAAGCAGCATTGCCATTATCCGGATATATTTGATGTTGAAGATTTCGCGACAGCCCTGGTACGGCTTGAAGGTGATATCACATTTGTTGTCAAAACCGCTTGGGCCATGCATTCTGACACAATGGGAAACACGATGTGGCTGGGTACGGAAGGTGGCATTAAAATCATAAGTGGATTCAGCCATGCCAATCTTCCATCTTCAGTGATGTATTTTACAGATGTGAACGGTCAGCATACGGACAGTTTCATATTACCTAATGTAAATCAGCTTGCACATGAAAAAATCGGACCGGCAGACATATGGACAGCGAAAATGAGGAATTTCTGCGATGCAGTCCGCAAAGGCGGACCTGCACCGATCCCCGGGGAGGAAGTCCTGTACAATCAGGCGATCCTGGATGGGATGTACCGTTCTGCAAAGTTGAACAGGGAAGTTGAAATCGTTATTCCTGATCTATAAACAATAAAGTTTTATATTACAATGAGGGGGCTCCCATGTTTACTTTGGCAGCACACGTGTCCTGGTTCAAATGTGAACCATACGATAAGTTCAGAGAAGCGGAGAAGCGGAAGTTTAAAGCCATTGAAATGCTGAAGTGGTTTGATTTGGATTTGGAAAGGGCCAAAAAGGAAATAGAGCGGACGGGTGTTGAGATCCCGGCCGTCATGGTGGGATCGGACAGCCCACAGAAAATGCAGATCTTGAAAGAATCAGGCGGCATTGTCAGTCAAGATGCTCATGCTCTGTTTCTGGAAGCATTTCGGGAAACGGTCCGTGCAGCCCGAATTCTTGGAGCGCGAAATATCGTGGTTACGACAGGAAACGAAATCAATGGCATGCCCCGGGCCAGGCAGCATGGCAATATTGTGCAGGCGCTGCGTGCGGCTGCACCATGGGCAGAAGATGCCGGAATTCAGATCGTCCTTGAGCCGCTGAATGTACTTGTGGATCATAAGGGTTATTATCTGAGTACGACAGCCGAATCCGTGGAAATCATACGGGAGGTTGACAGTCCGGCGGTTCGCATACTCTATGATATATACCACCAGCAAATTACGGAAGGCAATCTGATCCATAACATCCGCAGCAATATTGAATACATCGGCCATTTCCATGCAGCAGATGTGCCGGGACGCCATCAGCCGGGGACAGGTGAAATCAATTACAGGAACGTATTCAAAGCGATACGGGACACCGGGTTCGATGGGACCGTTGCATTTGAGTGCATTCTATCGGAGGATGTGGACAAGGTATGCCCGAAGGTGTGGGAATTGCTGGATTTTGATTAACTTACAACATGCAGCCGGGAGAATATTTAAAGACCTTTGGGAGAGGAGCAGGACCGTGGGGCGAATGAATCTGATTTATGTTTTTGCCGATCAGTGGCGTGCGTCTGCCGCCGGTTTTGCAGGTGATCCCAATGTACGGACCCCCAATATCGACCGGCTGGCCGCACAAAGCGTTAAGTTTACCACCTCGGTATCCAATTGCCCCATCTGCACCCCTTACAGGGCTTCCCTGCTCACAGGGCAGTACCCGCTTACAACCGGATTGTTCATGAATGATCTGTGCCTTGGCAGCAGTGCAGTTTCCA
>DOHE01000260.1 GCA_003535395.1 Clostridiales bacterium
TGGGCAACGCGGAATGGATCCTGGCCAGGATGCTCCGGGAATATGATGCGGAACAGCCGGGCTATATCGGAGTGCTCAAATCTCTGCTCATGGATCTTCTCATCAATATCTACCGGGGGTACCGGGCGAGGAATGCCGCTTTCAACAAGGGGGAGCAGTACCGGTATGATATTATCTGGGATGCTGTGGATTACCTTAAAAAAAATCACTCCAGCAAATTAAACCTGGATGAAGTGTGCAGGCACTTCTATCTCAGCAAAAGCTATTTTACCCGGGTTTTTCGAAAAGCCACCGGCATGAGTGCCTTTGAGTACCTGCAGAAAGTCCGTGTGGACGAAGCCTGCCGGCTTCTTGCAGAGACCAGCCGGAAAATAAACGATATTGCGGAAGCCGTGGGGTATCAGGACTACAATTTCTTCAATCGAACCTTCAAGAAGGTCACCGGATGTACCGCCCGGGAATACCGGATGCAAAGACCTTCCGCATCCAGGAGATGAATGATATAATGCCTTTATTCCAGGTTTCATTATGTCATCGGTTGCGAGGTGCTGTATATGACAAACACACATTTTTTTATTCAGGATGCCAGAAAATCAGAAATATCCGGCAGGATCAATGCCGATGCTGAACCCACCATTTATTATTATGTCATGGTCGCCCTGTCGTGCATCATTGCGACATTTGGGCTGCTGCTGAACAGTACAGCCGTTATTATCGGTGCCATGTTGATTTCCCCCCTGATGACCCCCATCATCGGTATTTCATTGGGCGCCAGTGAAGGCAGCAACAATCTGTTCAGAATTTCCATGAAAAGTCTTGTTTTAGGAGCACTGATGGCGGTTTTTCTGTCTGTATTCCTGTCTCTTCTGATGCCGGAAAGACTGATTACAGCTGAAATATTATCCAGGACAAAGACCACGCTGTTTGATCTGATCATTGCTATGGCGTCTGGAGCCGCTGGTACATATACGATCTGCTGCAAACCAAGCAGTACCATTTTGCCGGGGGTCGCCATATCCACAGCCCTGATGCCGCCGTTATGCATCATCGGCATTGGCTTTGCCTTCAATGATTTTACCCTCTCCTGGGGTGCTTTTCTGCTGTTTTTAGCCAATACGATCGCCATTGGATTCTCCAGCATTTTTATTTTTAACATATTCGGTTTTAAAAAAAGCTATGACGATACTCATAAGGTAAATTCTTTTGTCAAAATATTGCGCAACAACATTTTTTCTTCCATCGCCTTACTTCTGATCATTTCTGTTCCGTTGCTGCTTTTTATGTTAAATACCATACGGGAGAACAAGATCCAGGGGATCATCAGCAGCACTGTCCGTGACGGGATCGGCACCATTGTACTCGACAGCGAGATCGCCTCTCTCTCATATGAAAAAAATATGGAAAAATACAGGATCGACATGGTCATTCGGTCAACCCAGCCTTTTACCAGCGAAAATATTCGCAAACTGGAAAATTTACTGGAATACAAACTGTTGTATCCGGTGGCCATCGATGCCAATATCGTATTGGTGCAGAGCATCAATGAAGACAAAAATATCAACGGGTACAATGAGCTTTTCAAAGCATTGAATGCAGACAGGGACAAGCCTGTCGAAGTCATTGAGGTCAAAACCCCGGAGGAATTAATCGGAAACACCGTTGAAGAAAAAATCACTCTTGTTTCGGGTGCAGCCTATGATCATTTTCACTTCTCCTACGATGGAAAGACCGGTATCTATGACATTGTTTTGTTTATCCGTTATGATGGCGAATTTGAAGAAAATATGAGCAGGTCCATCATCGCTGTCCTCGAAGACAAGTTAAAGCGAAAAGTCAATCTTTCTATGGTTGTGGAAGCAATGACATCGCCCGCTGAATCCAGCGTATCCGCAGACGAGGCAAGCACAACTCCAATCGGGGGACCCGAAGCATCTCCTGAAGCAACAGAGTCAGAGACAGATGGAACTGAAGGATCATCTGCTCCGGAACCCGAAACATAGAACCATGGATGCAATCAAAAATACTTTGCAGGTCAATGGCGGCAGTTGATATTACTGGCTTGCACCCCTGTCCTGCATCCGTATATAGGATCTCCTGCCGGAAATGCTTTTATACGCGGGCCGTATAATCTTGCCCCGGCTGACGATTTCTTCAATGCGGTGAGCACTCCACCCTACTATCCGTGCAATGGCAAACAAGGGGGTGAAAAGTTCCTCCGGCAATTTCAGCATCCTATATACAAAACCCGAATAAAAGTCGACATTCGCGCTGACCCCTTTGTACATCCTGCGAATCTGGCCGATAACCTTTGGAGCAAGAACCTCAACTTTTTTATACAGCCCATATTCCAACATTTTTCCCTGTTCCCGGGCCAATATTTCCACATATCTTTTGAAAATCTCAACCCGGGGATCAGAGAGAGAATACACAGCATGGCCAATCCCGTAGATCAGTCCGGACCGGTCAAATGCTTCTTTGTTAAGGATACGCATAAGATAGTTTTCAATTTCTTCGTCATCTTCCCAGTTCTTCACATGCTTCATGATATCATCAAACATCTGAACAACCTTGATATTGGCTCCTCCATGACGGGGACCCTTCAGAGAGCCAAGAGAAGCGGCAACAGCTGAATATGTATCGGTTCCCGAAGAGGTGACCACATGATTCACAAAGGTGGAATTATTTCCTCCGCCATGTTCCGCATGAAGCACCAGGGCCAGATCCAGCAGGGTCGCTTCCAATTCTGTGTAGCTGCTGTCCGTTCTCAGCATATGCAGGATATTTTCGGCAATTCCAAGCTCGGGCCTGGGACTGTGGATGATCAGGCTGCCCTTCCCATGATAATGTGAAAATGCCTGATACCCATACACAGCCAGCAAAGGAAAACGCGAAATGAGCATCAGGCTTTGCTTCAGGACATTCGGGACAGAAATATCATCCGCCTGATCATCAAAGCTGTATAATGCCAGGACTCCCCTGGCCATGACATTCATCATGTCCTTCCCGGGATTCTTTAAGATCATATCCCGGACAAATTCATCGGGAAGACTCCGGTATGACCCCAACAATTCCGTGAAAGCTTTTAATTCAGCCTCGTCAGGCAACTGTCCAAAAAGGAGGATATAGGCTGTTTCTTCAAAACCAAACCGTTTATCCGATAAAAATCCATCTACAATATCATTGACATCAATCCCTCGATACAATAGTCTTCCGGGGGCAGGCACCATCTCACCCTCATCAACAATGTAGGCGTGAACTTCTCCGATGTTGGTCAATCCGACCAGCACTCCCCGCCCGTCAATATCCCGCAACCCCCGTTTGACCTCATACCGGGTATACAAATCAGAGTCGATCCTGCAACTGTTTTCCGCCAATTCCGCATATTTTTCGATTTGATTTTTCATCGATATCATCCTTAAATGAATTTTTATCGCTTTGCATTTGTAATTGCCTGAGTAAAGTATATACCATTGCCTGTTATATGTCAAAGGCAAACGGTATCGCCAGGTAACACTCAATACAGTCCATGTGTGACAATTGATTTCAACGCTGTCAGCACGGACTGCAGATATGGATCCTGAAAACATTATGGCAGCAGTTTATTTCTTTGCCGGTTTGTCAATTTTATCCAGCAATTTCCTGATTTCCTTGGCATCATCTTTTGTCAGGCCCTTGCTGTTGACAAAATTAGCCATTAAAACCCGAAGAGAGCCTTCATATATCCGGTCAATGAATGATTTAGCCTCAGAAAACCGGACTTCTTCCCGGGTAAACAGCGGTTTGCACATAAATCCGGGTTCTGTCCGGCTTACCACCTTTTTGTCCACCAATCTCTTAATAAATGTATACGTGGTGTTTCTGTTCCATGTAATGCTTTTATTGAGTATTGATGCAATAGAGCCGGCAGACAGAGGAGATTCCTTCCACAGGATTTCCAGTATTTTCAACTCGCCATTCGTAATTTTTGGTACATCCTTTCGCATCATCAAGCACCTTCCTTTTCTAAATAATATCTTGATGTTAATTCATACGACAGCGATTGTCAAGCATTCAGGCATTTGTTTTTTCATAAACGCATGCATGGTTGATTGAATCTGACCGCAGACTGCCCGTACAGGGTATGTCAAGTATTACATTTCTCCGGTCAATTATTACATATGCCTTGAACTGCAGGCTGACAAATCTGTAACTTTGAGTCAGGGAGGACACGGGCGAGAAGTCAGGGAGAACACTTGCGAGGTCGGGGAGGACACGGGCGAGGTCGGGGAGGAAACGGATATGGTTGATATTGCCGCCAGACAGCTGATATCTGTTTTTGTAAAAAACGGAATTGTGAAAAAAGAAGAGGAAGAACTCTATGCATATGGAATGGAGCTGTTTCTTGCCGTTGTAATGAATTTGACTGCAGTACTGCTGCTTTCAATTATTCTAAACAATTTGTTGCCCACACTGGTTTTTCTGGCAGGATTCATCCCTGTTCGGAGATATGCCGGCGGTGCGCATGCCAGATCCCATTTCCTGTGTCTTCTGCTCTTTTTGATGGCTTATTGGATCTTTTGGATGATTCTTTTAATCGTTCCGCACGGCATGCATCTCCCGATTGCACTGATCACAGGCCTTCTATCCGTTCAATTGATTTTTGTCCATGCACCGGTTGAAAGTTCGGCCAAACCGTTGGATTCTAAACGTGTGTTAAAATTTAAAAAACGAAGCCGGCAAATATCAATACTATTTCTTTGCATTCAAGTTGCGGGCTGTATTCTTTTTCCGCAACAGTCTCTCTTCTTTTTCAGCCTGTCCCTGGGACTGCTTACAGCCTCAGTTTCATTATGGGCAGGGACCATGCAGTCAAAATTAAAGGAGAGGAGGTGTACCCATGAAAAATCTTAGAAAATTTCTTTTGAAAGGCGGCAGCCTTCTGGCTTCCGTGGCGTTTCTCTCTGCTGCGGCTTCTTATGGCACAACTTGCATCTACATTTTTCATCAACCCCAGGAACCTGAAGCATTGAAGAGATTTGCCAAAAACTGATGATCCTTCCGGCTGAAATGAACAGTTGCTGTCAGGATCTCCACATCCTTGCTGGCAGGGGGATATCCCTCTGCCAGTATATTTTTTTACCGGATTAGTCTGGGTTTTGCACGCCTGGGCTGGATTTCGCATGTTTCTCGATGCAACTTGACATTCGCCTCATACTTTTTCATAATAGTAAGAAAAAAAGTGTGGGTATAATGCGTATTGCAGTCTGCGATGATGAAGACCTCTTTCTGGAAAAGCTAATTGGTTGCATACTGAATCATATCAAACCAGAGGAATCCGGGGATGTACGAATCACAAGTTTTCATTCCGGAGAAGACCTCTTGAAGGCCTGGTCTAAAGGAAATTCATTCGATATTTTATTCCTTGATGTGATCATGGCGCAGATGGACGGGATCGAAACGGCCCGGGAGATCCGAAAGCAGGGCGGGGATCCTGTGATCGTCTTTATCAGCAGCTACCGGGATCCGGCTGTTCACGGGTACGAAGTCAACGCTTGCCGTTATCTGCTGAAACCTCTGGATGAAAACAATCTGAAAGAGGCATTTGAAACTGCTCTGAAAGAATACCGAAGAAAAAGGCTGCGCTTTTATACTGTGCAGGTCAGACATGAAAGGATCACTTTTCATACAAGTGAGATTCTTTATTTTGAAAGCAGGCTCAGGAGAGTCATCCTGAACACTGTTGACACACAGTATGAATTCTATGCCCGTCTGGAGGAAGAAGCACGGAAGCTCAAACCTGTCGGATTTGCCTTTTCCCATACCAGCTTCCTGGTCAATCTGGCTCATGTCAGAAGCCTCCAGAAATTTCAGCTGCGGCTGACAAATCATATCAAACTGCCTGTCAGCCGGCATTGCGCCAAACCATTCACGGATGCATATATCCGTTTTCTTGGAGGGATCGATCTTGTTTGAAAGCACCTTATGGCAGTTTATTGAATGGATGACTTCTCTGGTAGAAGTGATTCTGATGGTCGTTTACCTGGATGGTTTCCTGGGCAGAAAGGCCCTGGATCGGAAATGGTACCGGCTTTCCTTTGGCGGATTGCTGGCGATGGTAATGGTGCTTGATCATCTGGTTGCAGAACCTCTGCTGCTTCTTTCCTTGAATTTGGCCGGCATATTCCTGATCTCCCTGTTTCTCTACCAGGGAAGCATTCCCGTCAGAATATTTACTGTCATTCTTTTTGGTGCCGGAGTGGTGGCGTCCGAAATCATCACCATGATCCTGGTCACCGGACTGGGCGGAGTGGAATCCCAGGCAGTATTGTCCCAGGGGCTGCCCCGGCTCCAGGGAATGATATTATCCAAGCTGATCCAGTTTTTCCTGGTCAAACTTGCTTGCCGGTTCAAAACCAGAGAATACGGCCGCATTCCCCTGAAATACTGGCTGGTATTGTTGATGATCCCGGTCTTTACGATCCTGGTTATGCACGGGATGCTCCTTTTTACAGTTTCCGGCCGTTACCCTGGAGAGATATTCGCCGGTTTGTCCTCAATTGGCATACTTTATATCAATATCATTATCTTTGCCATATTTGAGAGACTCCTGAAACACTCCGAAGAAGAACTGCGGTATACTACCATGAAAAGCCAGCTGGATCTGCAGATCCAGCATTATAAAAACGTGGTGCAGCATCAGAAGGAAATCCGCAGTCTCTGGCATGACCTGAACAACCACCTGGCGGTGATCAGCGCCATGGCGGCCGTGAACAAGACCCGGGAACTCATAGAATATGTATCGAAGATCAGCAGAATATCTTCCCGCCCCTTAAAGTCTGCGGATACGGGCAGTCCGGTGATGGATTCCCTGCTGGATGAAAAAATCCAAATGGCAAAGGAGAAAGGGATCGATCTGCAGGTTGAACCGGCGGGGAAATTTGACCGTTCTGTGGATCCGGTGGATCTTTGCATTATCCTTGGGAACGCCCTGGACAACGCTATTGAGGCATGCATGCGGATCCAGGATCCTGCCCCGGAAAAGCGGATCAGCCTGGCCATTCGTTACAGTGAAGAATACATGATCCTATACGTCACCAATCCTACCGACGGGAAGGTGGTCCGGGCCGGGAACTCCTTCATCACCACCAAAGAAGACACCCTGCATCATGGTTTTGGACTGGATAATATCGAAAATACAGTCAAAAAATACAACGGCAACCTTGAAATCGGGCACAAAGGCAATACGATTACCCTGGTCGCCGCGTTGAAGATCCCGGCTGGAAAGCAGTCATTTCTGCAGGATGCTTAGAACAATGTAGTATTATCCGGATCATTCTCCTTTACGGAGATCCGTTTTACTCCCAACAGTACCAGCATGCCCGCCGCCAGAAACACGATGATGGAACCCACGGCCCAAAGAAGCCCGTACTGCTCTGCCAGTCCCGCCTCCAGCCCGCTGTTTATGTATGCATTACTGACCCGGTAGGAAATGGTCCCGAAAACCAGGGGCCCGACGAACGTGGATGTACGGCCGGCCACCGAGAGAAATCCGTAAAATTCCGTGGTCTTTGACGCAGGAGCAAGCTGGCTGACCATGGTGCGGCTTACCGCCTGGGCACCGGACAGCGAGAATCCCGCCAGGAAGCCGATGATATAAAACCAGGTGATGCTCTTGATAAAAAACAGGCCTGTGACAGAGGCCACCAGGATCAGCAGGGAAACGAGGATGGCTTCCTTGCTGCTCTTCCGGTCGGATATGCCGCCGAAAAGCAGAGCCCCGAAAGTCCCGGCGATCTGGATCAGGATCACGAACACAATGAGCTGGGTTTGCTGCATCCCAAAAAGCGTCGCTCCGATGATGGCCGCAAAATCCATTAGCATCATGATGCCGTCGTTGTAAATCAAAAAGGCGATCATGTACTTGATGAATTCCTTGTAGCTTTTGATAGACTGGAAGGTATGTGCCAGCTTGGAAAATGCCAGCCGGATGGTACCCATGCCTGCCGGCCTTTCCTCCGCTTCCCGTATCTGCTTCACCCAAAGGAATGTAGGAATGGTGGAAATCAAGTACATACCCGCCGTGATCAAAAATGCATAACGCACCATGTGATTTCCGATAAGCTGGATGGGGATGAGCACCAGGATCAAGGCTACGATGCCTCCGATCATGCCCACTGCCCATCCCTTGCCGGAGACGGAGCCGATGGTTTTAGGGGTGGATACATCGGTCAGCAGGGCATCATAGAACACCTGAGCGGCCCGGTACCCGATCTCTGCCAGAATGAAAAACAGCATCCCGGTAAAGATGTCCCCTTCGCCCACAAAGAACAGCAGCGCTGTAAACACAATGGATAATGCAGTAAAAATCATCAGAAACTTTTTTTTAGCCCGGGTAAAATCTGCGATCGTTCCAAGGACGGGCGAAACCACCGCCACTACAATGGCCGCAATCCCCACAGAAATCCCCCACAGGTGCGTGCCTTCCGCATTGTTGCCTACGACCACATTTTTAAAAAATGCTGAGTATACGGCCAGCAGGACTACCGATGCGTAGGCGGAATTGCCAAAATCATAAA
>DOHE01000245.1 GCA_003535395.1 Clostridiales bacterium
CGAGCATGATGATAAACAGCAGGGTGGATATGGCTGCGGCGTATCCACGCTCCATCCGTATCCCCGAATAGTCCCCCAGGTGATGCATGATCGTATGGACCGCATACCCGGTGCTGGGGAAACCGCAAAGTGCAGTGATCAGCGCTCCGGCACCAAAGGCGCCGGTGATGGCCAGAATGGCAGACAGCATCAGGTGGGGGGACATGAGAGGCAAAGTAATGTACCAGAGTTCCTGCCAGCGGTTTCGCAGTCCGTCCACAGCAGAAGCCTCATAATACTGGCGGTCGATGGTGTTGAATCCGGCACGAAGGCTCAGAAAGGAAGCTCCCAGGCTGGACCAGAGCTGAACGATGATGCAGATGGTCATCATGTATTTTGCGTCCTTGAGCCAGTTGATAGGCTCGCTGATGAACCCCAGCTTCAACAGAAAACTGTTGGCATAGCCGTACATATCGCTGCTGAATATGAGCAGCCAGATGGCGGTTGCCCCGGCGATGGAGGGCGCATAGAACACCAGAGTCATGAAAGCCCGGAGTTTGCCAGGCAGCTCGTTGATAATCCAGGCAAAAAACAGGCACATGATATAGCTGACAGGGCCGGTGATGGCCGCAAACACGAAGGTGTTCCGGACTGCCAGCAGAAAGATGTCGTCATCCACAAAAAGACGGGTATAGTTCTCCCACCCGATCCATTTGGGAAACTCCAGCACATTGTAGTAAGTAAAGCCCAAAACAATGGAAATCACCACCGGTATGACGGTGAACACGAAAAAGATCAGCAGGAACGGAAACAGCATGGTATAGGATGCCCTGTATTCCTTCATGTTCTCCCAAAGGCTTTTTTTCCTGTATGGATCCAAGGGGACCCTTTTCCTGGCTTTGGCTGCGATTGCCGTTGACATTTGTGATATTCCCCCCTATTCCAATCCAAATTCTTGCCGTTTGAAAATTATTTCCTTGTTGATATAACGAATCCAGTCCAGGAAGGTATCCCTGGGATTTCCGCCAAGGTTGTAGGTGATCCGGAATGCATTTTCAATATTGCGGCTGAGCATGTATCCTCCGGGAACTTCCGGAACAGGCTTGACCCAGGCGCGCTGGGCTTCAATGACTTTTGCGAAGGAGGTGGGCCAGGGGAGCTGCCACATGGCTTCGATGTTGGCGGTTGGCCATCGGGCAGATGCGCCCTGCAGGCTTTCCATTTCCAGGCCGTAGCTGACCTGGGTCTGAGTGCTGGTCCACCATTTCATGAATTCCCAAGTGGCTTGCGGGTTCTTGGCATTCTTGAACATACAGCATCCGGTGGCTCCGGAAGGAGCGGACCGGTCAATGGTGCCGTCCGGCTTTTCCGTGCCCAGCATCAGCGTGAAGTCCCAAAGGCCCCGGATCTCCGGTGCCGCGATCATGAGAGAGTTAGACAGCGTGTATCCGGCAATGATAATAGGCGTTTCCCCGCGGCGGAACCGGTCCAGTTCATTGGCCACCGTCGGGATCTTGTAACGGGTATACATTTCCGTCCATTGGATAAAGGACCTGACGCCCACGGAATCATCGATGATGCATCGGCTTTTTTCAGCATTGTAAATGTTCCCGCCGTTCTGAAACAGAAAATACATGTAGCTGGCCACCCCGTCTTCCATAGCGGAGGGCATGCTGAACTGCAGATAGTGTTTTTGCAGTTCAGGAAGGATGCTCAAAAGCTCTGTCCAGGTATTGGGAACCTTGAGTCCCAAAGACTCAAGGATGTCCTTGCGGTAAAATAGCACCGGGTAGGACTGTGTTTCGGGAAGCGCCCAAACGCTTTCGCCATAGCGGAAAGGCTCAACGGCGCTGGGACTGAACCGCTTCAGCACTTCTTCCAGATCTGTAAAATTCTTAAGGTCATACAACGCATTCCGAAGGGCATAGTTCATAGGCATGGCCTGACCTTCGAACAGCGCCAGGTCAGGTCCCCGGCCGGAAGCCACTGCCCGGAGCAAAATACCCATGTCGACAAGGCGAAGGTTGACCCGGATGCCGGTCTGGGTCGTAAAGTAATTGTCGATAAGGCCTTTCATGACCATCGCCTGGTCACGGCCGCCGCCCATCCACAGGGTGACGGTATTCTCCTCTTCAGTTCCCTGCAGGTCGGTGGTGTCTCCGATAATGCTGTAATCTTCCACAAAAGAACTAAGGAATCCCCGGAATTCATGCACCAGACGCCCTACGGTACTGGCATCCACTTTGGGTTTCTGCGTATCCGGGGAACGCAGCAGGATGTAATCCAGCAGCAGCGGCTGCTCGGAGGCGGTGAGGATCCAGGAGGAAATGCTGCTGGTATTGATGCGGAAATTGTCCAGCTGTTCCGGGATCTTTTCAGGATCGTCCAGGAACATCTTCATCTGAACGATGATTTTTTCGAACTTGGCGGCATCATTGCCCTTGTTGCCGGCGATTTCAACAAGCCGGTCCATGACCGTCTGTAAAATTTCAGACTGTTGCCTGAAAACCACCATGGTTTCCGGTATGCGTTCGTGGAGCCGGTAGTCACGAAGGGGATCCGGAAAGGATCCGGTGATCATGATGATTTTTCGGTAGATGTCGTTCAGTACCAGTACGGATTTTTCAACCGTCTGCAGCAGCTCTGCCACCGGCCCTAAATTGCTGTCCAGGGTGAGGGTATGCTTTCCCCGGGTCAGGTAGACCTTGAAGGGTTCATCTCCGCCCGGAGTGTTGATCTGCCAGTCCCTGGAGTACCGGGTCACAACATTTTCCAGTTCCTTGTAGGGAACTTCCCCGTCGATAAGGATCTTGCGGGTGGACGCCGTATCCACATTGAAATCCTGCTTGCAGCGAAGATCGATCTGAT
>DOHE01000244.1 GCA_003535395.1 Clostridiales bacterium
CAGATGCAGCGGGTGGCCATTGCCCGGGCGCTGGCCAATGACCCGGATATTATCCTGGCGGATGAGCCCACGGGAGCTCTTGACTCTCAGACCAGTGCCCAGATCATGGAGTTGATCCGGGAAATCGCCCGGGACAAACTGGTGGTCATGGTGACACACAATCCCGAACTGGCCAAAAGATACGCGGACCGCACGGTCCAGTTTCAGGATGGAAGGCTCGTCTACGACTCCAACCCTGTGGAGGACGAAGCCGCCAAAACGGAGTATACGCTAAAGCGCACCAGCATGGGTTTCCTGACGGCGCTTAAAATTTCCGGGAAGAACATCGCCACCAAGAAATGGCGCACGGCTCTCACCGCATTTGCCTCCAGCATCGGCATCATCGGCATCGCCCTCATATTGTCGCTGTCCAACGGCTTCGATATCCAGATCAGCAAGTTTGAGTCCGATACCATGACCGGATTTCCGGTGCTGATTTCCCGCACGACCGCCAAGGTGGACTTTGACAAAATGAAAGAACGGCGCAACGAGATGCTGGGCATTACCCGCAAAGAGAACAAATATCCGGCAGTGGACGTGATCTATCCTTACGACCCCAGTGCCGACAGCATGACCCACACCAATGTGTTCACTCCGGAATACCTGGAATATGTAGAAAAAATCGATCCGGAATGGATTTCCGGTATTTCATACATCCGGCTGGTGAACATGAACCTGCTAAGATCCGACGGGGAGAAGGCAACGCCTCTGGCGGCCTCTTCCATCCAATTCAGCCCTTATCCGGCCAGCCTGAAATCCGGCGGCACCAGCTATCTGGAATCCAGCTACGATCTGCTGGAAGGCGAATACCCGTCAGCACCTGCGGATCTGGTGATGATCGTGGATGCCTACAACCGGCTGGACAGTTCCATCGTGAAAGCACTGGGCCTGGATGCAGAGGCGGAAAGCATCCCTTTGGAACGCCTTGTCGGTCTGGAACTTAGGGCTGTGCCCAACGACCTGTTTTATCGCCCGGCGGGCAATTATTTCGTGATCAACGGCAATCCATCCAACCTCATGGATCTGTACGAAGACCCGCAGGCCATCCGGTTGAAGGTGACGGGGGTCGTCCGGGGGAAGGACGATATGAAACTGTCTGTGCTTTCACCGGGGATCGCCTACTCCGATCAGCTGTCCCGGGATTTCATCGGGAACGCAAAGGATTCACAGGTGGTCATAGCCCAGCAGGCAGCGGATTACAATATCCTGACAGGGAAAGCTTTCAGCGAAGGGGAGGCAGAGATCGTCATGGACGGCACCCTGTCCGGCATGACTTCCCGGATGCCCGGGGGAAGTGCCGCAAAAATGACGAAAGCGGATGTATTATCCATGCTGGGAGCGGACGGCAAGCCCTACATGATCACCTTGTATCCCATGGATTTTACCACCAAGGAAAATGTGGTCGCCTACCTGGAAACCTGGAACGATGACAAGGAACTGGAAGACTCGGTGATCTACGATGATCTGGCAGCCACCTTTACCAGCCTTTCCGGAGGGATCATGGACGCCATCACCATTGTGCTCATCGCGTTTGCCGCCATTTCCCTGATCGTTTCCCTCATCATGATCGGCATCATCACCTACATCTCCGTGCTGGAGCGGACCCGGGAAATCGGGGTGCTCCGGGCATTGGGGGCGCGCAAGAAGGACATCACACGCGTATTTAACGCAGAAACCTTTATTATCGGGGCGTTTTCCGGGGCCATGGGCATTCTCATCGCCCGGTTGCTCATTTTTCCGGCGAACCGAATCCTGGAAAATATCACAGAGCTTCCCGATATCGCCCGGCTCAATCCCCTTCATGCTCTGGCACTGGCGGTGCTCAGCGTCAGCCTGACGCTGCTGGGCGGCCTGATCCCGTCCAAGATCGCAGCCCGGAAGGATCCGGTGGAGGCACTGCGTACGGAATAGGTTCCGACTGTCCCAAAAGAACGGGAAGGGGACCGGAATGTGAATCCTGTGGATATCACACCTGAAATATGGTAACATGGGTCATAATCAGCGGGGCGGGGTTGCATGCGAATGAAACGTGAATTGCCGGATGAGCTGAAATTTTTAGTCAACCGGAGGTTGCCACAAAAGCCATTTGAAGCATCCATGGCGGAGAAGGTTTGTGTAATCACCGGAGCGACATCGGGAGTCGGGCTTGAAACAGCCAAATGTCTGGCCAGCCACGGGGCAGAGCTGGTGTTGGTCTGCCGTAACGCAGAAAAGACAGAGAAAGTCATCCAGGAAATCCGATCGAAATGGGATGTGCCAATCAAACGGATCATCGCTGATTTCAGCGATCTTGATCAGGTCCGCCAGGCGGCCGCCACCCTGATTGCACAATGCCCGAAAATCGATGTGCTGATCAACTGCGCAGGGCTTCATTCAACGAAGCGGACGGAAACAAAGGCCGGCTTTGAGACAGTGTTTTGCGTGAATCACCTGGCTTCCTTCCTCCTTACATATCTGTTGCTGCAGCGAATGAAGGAAAGCGCACCTTCCAGGATCATCCAGGTGAATTCCGAGGGACACCGCTTCAATGGCCTGGACCCGGACGACCTGGACTGGAAGAAAAGACATTATACAGGCCTTAGATCGTACGGGGCGTCAAAGACTGCACAACTTTTGACCACATGGGAATTTGCCGGTTTACTGAGCGGCACAGGCGTAACGATCAATGCGATGCATCCCGGTGATGTGAAGACCCATATCGGAAACAACAACGGCTGGCTTTACCGCTTATTTACCCGCTATATCACCCGTCTTTTTTTAAAGGATCCCGCCATATCGGGTACGGCGATCGGGTATTTGGCATCTTCGCCGGAACTCAAGGATGTCAGCGGGCGGTTCTTCCACCTGACGAATGAAGAGAAACCGGCGACCCATGCGCTTGACCGTTCCATGGGAAAGCGTATCTGGGACATCAGCATGAAATTGACGGGTTTATCCTGAACAGGATAATGGATCTATATCGATTTGTCTGGAGGGATTCAAATGGTCACGTCTTCTGATATTGATGAAACCAGGCCGGGCATGCTCTCGAAAGAGAAGATCAGGGATCTCTGGTCAACGACGTATAACACGGACGGAAAGCCGGACTGGTCCCACATATTTCCATATTATCATCCGGATTGCGTCTTTCAGGACTCGATCCAGCGAGTGGAAGGCATCACTGAATTCCAGGCAATGTGTACGCGGCTGACAAACCGGTGCAAAAAGCTGCATATGGAGATCATCTCGCTGCTGCAGGATCAAAACGTGGTCTTGATGGACTGGAAAATGACCATGTCGTTCAAACGTTTTCCGGACACGCCGATCTATGGCGCCACCAAACTGGTATTTCATGAAGATGGCCGGATCATCGAACAGCGCGACTATTTTGACCTATGGGGGGACATCTTCAACGGGATCCCCAAATTCCGGAAAATGTACCGCAATTTCATGCATAAAAAATTTGGTTAGCCCTCGGTCATTTCAACTTGTTTATGACCTTGTCGGCAGCAAGCTTACCGGTCAAAATGGAGATCGGCAGGCCGGAGGGACTGAAGGTCCACTGCCCGGCCTGATAAACATTGGGGATGGGTGTAAGCACCGATCCGGCGACCTTTGGCAAGCTGTGGACGGCCGGCATGCTGCTGTTGGTAAACGCCCAGCCCGTAATGGCACCATCTGAGTTTCCAGTTAATTTTTCCAATGTCAATGGAGTTGAAATGAAATGATCGATCACTTTTTCTTTCATCCCCGGGTAAATCTTTTCGCTTAAAACATCGATGATCTGCCGTGCGCTGAACTCTTTAAAGTCATCGTACCCGCCGGCATCAGAAATATGTTTGACGAGCGAATGATCAAACAGCGTGCTGATGATCAGCCCCGTCTTTCCCTCAGGGGCAAGACTTGCGTCCCGAATCACAGGGCAGGATATTTCGTAAGTGGTTCCGCGATAAAACTCTTTGAGCCAGTTTTGCAGCGCCTGTCTGTCAGCGACATACGATTTTCCAGTCGCCTCCTGCTTCGGCCCCTGTATCTCTGAAGCGAAGGGTTCCAGTCGGCTAAGACCAGTTTTCAGCGGGGTATAAAAAAAGTGCGCACTGGCGATGGATGCAAAATACTCTTTATTCATATCCACCATCAGGTAAAGAGTCAGTACCGAGTCGCCGCCGACTTTGTCAGACAGGAAATCCTTCCGGGCGGCTATGGCTTTTCGGCTTTTTGTATTTTTGACCGCTTCGATATCGATGATCTGATAGAGTCGTTTGAGATCCGAGGTCCAGATTAATTTTTTATACGCATAGATATTTCCTTTGGTATCCTGAATCTGGTCAAGTGATGGATCCAGACGGCTGATCTCCGTTTCGCATTTGATTTCGCCATGATGCTCAAGGATATATTGTCTCATCTTTTCAGCGAGTATGCCCGTGCCACCGCATGGATATTGATAATCCAAATACAGACTGAAATAGCTCAATGCAAAAAAAGTCGGGGTATCCTTAAAGAAATGCTGCGCGATCATATCGATCAGGGCGGTATTGTCCGATATCATTTTCAGATATTTGACAACCGGCAGATCCAGTCTCATCACTTTTCGGATCGTCAATATG
Source organism: Clostridiales bacterium (assembly GCA_003535395.1). GTDB lineage: Bacteria > Bacillota > Clostridia > UBA8921 > UBA8921 > UBA8921. The sequence goes on from DOHE01000244.1 coordinate 4,626, forward strand.
TATTTGATCATCCACGGCAGGATGGTCTGAACAAGATATTTTTTATCTTTTTTCAGATCAAGGAACAGGGGATTGTCGATTCCGTAAAGTACATCCATGTATTGCATGATCTTTTTGATCTCGAGACCAAACTGGGCGATGTCGGAGCTATTATCTGGGAAATGGCTGTGCAGTAGCTGCAGATAGTCCGTAAGGCTGTCTTTTGATTGAAGGTTGACCACATCGTTTTCGATCCCGACCGAAACACCATTTCGAACAAAGGGGACATCGATGCCAAGCTGTCGAAGCATCGGGTTCACGATCCCGGAATTTTCGATCGCCCGGATCCCGCCATCAAACGTAAATCCATGATAATCAAAAGAATTGACCAGGCCGCCTGTTTTTACTTCCTTTTCGCACAGCAGGACTTTTAGTCCGGCGCGGCACAAATAAGCTGCGGCAGTCAGCCCGGCCATACCTCCGCCAACGATCACCACATCATGACCCATATTGAAACCTCCAACACCTATTGAATACAGGCTCTGCGCTCCGGATATCGTTTCGGCAGAGTTCATGCAAGATCAAAACGGTCCGCATTCATCACTTTGTTCCAGGCAGCCACAAAGTCCTTAAGGAACTTCTCCGGAGCGTCATTGCATGCATACACTTCTGCAATGGCTCGGAGCTGGGAATTTGAACCGAAGATGAGGTCGACCCGGGTTCCGGTCCATTTAAGTTCACCCGTGCTGCGGTCACGTCCCTCAAAAACGTCTCCCTCTTCAGAGGCTGCCTTCCAAACAGTGCCCATATCGAGAAGATTCACAAAAAAGTCGTTTGTAAGGGCTTCAGGCCTTTTGGTAAAGACCCCGTGTGGAGACTGCCCGGCATTGGCATTCAGGACACGCATGCCGCCAACCAGGACGGTCATCTCCGGAGCGGTCAATGTCAGCAGCTGGGCACGATCGACCAGAAGTTCCTCTGCAGAAATGGAAAATTTCTTTTTAAGATAATTGCGGAATCCGTCCGCTTTCGGTTCGAGAACGGCAAAGGACGGGATGTCCGTCTGTTCCGGCAAAGCATCCGTCCGCCCGGGGCGAAAAGGAACGACCAGATCCTGCCCTGCATTCCTTGCGGCCTGCTCAATGCCTGCACATCCGCCCAGAACGATCAGGTCGGCCAGGGATACTTTTCTGCCGCCGGACTGGGCACAGTTGAAATCTGCCTGGATCTTTTCAAAGATCTGCAACACTTTTTTCAACTGTTCCGGTTGATTGACTTCCCAGTCCTTTTGCGGGGCCAGACGGATGCG
>DOHE01000002.1 GCA_003535395.1 Clostridiales bacterium
CCTGGTTCAAGTTCATGAAATCCATGTCGATAGTTTCCCACGGAATGTCACGGTTGAACTGGGTATGAAAGTGCAGCCAGGGCTTCCGGTTGACGGAAAGCCCGGGGATCCACATCTGGGACGGTGAAAAGGTATGCATCCAGGTGATGATGCCGGCACAGTCCGGATCATTCCCCGCTTCACCGATGACACCGGAAATTTCCTCTGCCGTGGTCACGACCGCCTTGAACACCACTTTCCCGCTGATTCGTTGGTTTTCATCCAGCGCCCGCGCGATCATGATTGAATTTTCCTTTACCTGCCTTAGTGTTTCCGGGCCGTATAGGTGCTGGCTGCCCGTAATAAACCAGAATGTATGTTCCATATCCGCTCTCCCTTGTTCAAATAAGTTGTACGTACAACTTGATAAACAAATTTTAACTTGGGTCATTCAAAGTGTCAAGAATATNNTGCGAAATCAGGCGAGGTTCCATCACCAGGGAAACATCCCGGTCGCCGGTCCGGATCATGGTAAGCAGCCGGATGGCGGCCTCCCTCCCTAATTCTTCTCCGGGATGAGTGATGGAAGTCAATGGCAGACTGGCATCCTCCGCCAGCCTGGAATTGTCAAAGCCAACCAGGGAAATATCCCGGGGAACCTGCAGACCGCGGCTGCGAAGAGCGGCGATGCAATCGACTGCAATACGGTCATTGTAACAGACGATGCCCGTGCATTTTCCAAGCCGGGTGAAAAGTTTGCTGAACTCATGCGGAGAAAAGAGGTCATCATAATCTTCCGTGGTGTACCAGACCACGGCCTCATCGGCGACCGTAAGACCGGCTTCGTGGAGTGCCGCGATGAATCCGGCATAGCGAAGGTGTCCCTGCAGGTCGTCGGCCTTGAATATTCCTCCAATTTGTCTGTGCCCAGCCCGGATGAGTTCCAGAGCTGCTATCTGCCCGCCCTTCCGGTCATCCACTACCACATGCGGGTAATTCACTCCGACCGGGCCGGCATGGATGAAAAGGCAGGGAAGCCGCTGCCGATGCAATTGTCGGTAGAGGGAAAGGTTGGCATTGGGGAAGGCAGTTTTCGTTCCCTGGACAATGTACCCGGCCACCCCTTGGGACAGCAGGGAGTTTAAAGCCCGGGCCTCATTTTCCACGCGGTTGTGAGTGATGCAAAGAGACATGCCATAGCCCTCCCGGGTCAGTATGCTTTCGATCCCGTGGATGATTTCCGGAAAGATGTAGTCGTTGAGATAGGTAATGATGACGCCGATGGTGCCTCCCTTCGTTCCTTTCTCCGGTAAAATGCTGCGGACAAAAGTACCGCTGCCCCGATGTTTTTCCAGCCACCCGGCATGGGTCAGCGCTCCCAGGGCCTGCCGTACCGTCTGCCGGCTGATGCCAAACTGCCTGGAAAGTTCATTTTCCGAGCTGATCCGCTGTCCAGGCAGAAAAAATCCGTCCTCGATCCGGGCCTTCAGCCAGTCCATGAGTTCCTGGTATTTGGTTTTCGCATGATCCAGCATGGGCAACTCCCATCGGTCAGAGTTTCATTTTTTCATTTTTCGCTCTGATGACCGGCAGATTGATGTTAAAAAATATGGAAACCATCCGAAGAGCGACTATAAAAATTATGCTGATGTAAACTGCCGGCAAAAGGCGGATCCTGGCTTCCAAAAACAAAAAGAGCAAAGCGCCTGCAATCGCGGCTACGGCATAAATCTCTCTCCGGAACAGCAGCGGCACGTCATTGACGATGATATCCCTCAGGATTCCTCCGCCTGTCCCTGTTATAACAGAAACAAAAAGAATGCCGATCAGCGGATATTCCAACTGAGATGCCCGGACCGCGGCGGTGATCGTGAAAACAGCCAGGCCGATGGCATCAAAGATCTGCAGCCCTCTTCCAAGCTTTCGGACCGAGTGCAGGGCAATGCACGAAATCAGCAGGACCACCAGAATAGTCAACAGATACTTGGGATTTTTAAAGAAAACAGGAATATCATCATGCAGGATCACATCGCGGATCAAACCGCCGCCGGATGCGGTCAGAACTGCCAGCATAAACAGCCCGAACAAATCCAGTCTTTTGTTGATCCCTGTCAGAACCCCGGTCACAGCGAATGCCGCTGTACCTGCAAGATCAAGGATCTGGATAATGACCCCCATTCAAATCACCGCCAAAATTGTGCAGAATTGCATTGAGTTAATTATCACTGTGAATCACACGATTGTCAACTTGCAGTATCGTCGTAAAACATATGGACAGTACCTCATCCGCTTTCATGTCGTCCATTATCAAAGTCCTTGTGCATCATTCAATAAACTCCCAGCGTATCCCACCTTCTTCATTTCCATGATATTATCCAGTTTTGCCCCTACTGCCAGGGAATGGGAGGATCCCATAATATATCCTCCGCCTTTGGCAGCATATCGGAAGGCGTACCGGGCATCCTCGCAAATGTCTTCGGGCGTGCCGGCGTGGATGTTCACATACAGCCCCAGTTTTTTTGCCTCCTGGTACAACTTCACGTGCCAGGGATAGATGATCTCCCGGCTACTCCCCCCGGTATTCCCGTACGGTTTCCACAAATTTGACATAATTGTCTGCCGGTACATAATCCGGGATCGTATTGCCGGAAGAAATGGCAAATCCATTCCGTCCCTCCATATAGCGGAGGATATCCAGGGTGCATTCCCGGATCGCTTCTTTGCCTGCGCTGGCCAGGAATCCGGTATCCGGACCGCCGAACAGACCGATTCGTTCTCCGTAAAGATCCACCCACCGTGAAAACGGGGCGATCTCATCCTCATTGGAATGCTTGGCATCAAAACTTGCGGAACCGATCAGGTCTTCCATGACGCTGAACAAATTACCGCAGCTGTGGAGCAGGAAGGGCTTGCCATAGGCATGTGCAATGGCAGTCGTTTCCTGGTAGCCCGGGATCACATGCTCGACGATATCCTCCCGGGAAATCAGCGTGGATGTTTTGAATCCCAGGTCGTCGCCTGTATGGCATACAGCGATGATATCCCCATATTCCTGAAACAGCATGTTCAGACAGGTACGCCTCGCTTCCCGGATCTTCTGATACAGCGCGCTGTAAAATTCCGGGTCATCGGCCCGGGCATAGCACAGCCCTTCATATTCCAGCAACATCTGTGCCGTCTCGAACATCCCGCCGCCGATGCCTCCCACGACCTTCATCCCCGACGGCAAAGCCTCTCGCAGCGCCGGATAATATTTCTCTATCATTACCCGGTATTTTTCCGGAATCTCTGCCCATGGGTATTTTTGAAGATCCTCCATATTTCTGACTACCCCAGGGATATGGCTCTGGATGGGGCGCATTCCCGGCAGCGGCAATGCAGACCCGAAATTCATGGTCTCATATCCCATGGATGCATAAAAACGGCTGACATAACGGAAGTATTCGACCCGGTCCTCAAACCGCTCCCCCAGGTTCCCTGGATTTTTTCTCCCGGTGATGATCTCCATGTTTTTCGGTGAAACGCCATGATCATAGAGAGGGACCCGTTTCACCGGCTTTCTCCAGGCTGCATTGACGATGCAGTTGTAATCCGGCACAAAGGTCCGTTCCTTGATGATTATCATTTTTAACCTGCTCCTTTCAGCTGCCTGGCTGGCCTATGCGCTGAAGCGCCGCAGCTTCATTTGATGTTGTCAGCCCTGTGTCTGTACAAGGGCCACGAACTGGTCCGAAGCCCCATAATAGATCCACCACTTTCCTTGATAACGGAAAATATTATCCACGAAAATTGTTCCCAGAGAAGCGGTCGGATGGTGAGGGAACCGATCTACCGACTTTTCATAATCGTGTTCCGCCTGGATCACAGGCACTTCAAGATGTTTCAGAAGCCTTTTTGGATCGTTCCGGTCATACAGCGCTTCGCTGATGGCGTAGAAATACTTACCGTCCTGTACAATGGAGGACAGGTTGCCCGCAACCAGCATCAGGATCCCGTCTTTGCCTGGATTTTGGTAATCCGTCACAGCAACGCATACTTCATTCGGCTTCCCGGAAAATGCTGCTGCCTCGAAAGGCTCCACATCCCAGTGGATAAAATCGGTGGAAGTTGCCAACTGATGGTTGGTATACAGTACATACCTTCCGTTGATCCGGACAGCACGGCCTTCCGGATCACATACCGGACAGGCGGACTTGCTCTTCATCCCCTCCGCTGTCTTTTTCGGGAACAACGGCCCTCGTTTTTCCCAATTCAGCAGATCCGTAGACACGGCATCACAGATGCAAAATCCCTTCGGCCAGTAATACCCGGTATAAAGCAGATGCCAGACGCCTTCCGCCCATACGATCCGTGGATCTTCGCAGCCTCCCGGCAGCTCATATTCCTCTGTTGCATCGATAATGGGCTGATCCCTATGCTTTTTCCAGTGGATCCCGTCCTGACTGACGGCCAGACCGATCCGGGATGTTCCCATCCAGCGGGTGTCTTTCTCCGCCCGGTCTTCAGCCCGGTAAAACATGTAAAATGTCCCGTCCTTCACCGAGACTGCCGGGTTGTATGTCGTCCAGGAATCAAATCCCTGCTCCGACGGCCCCAGCAGCGGATTGGCTTCATGCTTGAAAAAAGGACCGATCGCCCATTCCGGTAATTGAATTTGCATATTCATCCTCCTCATCCTTTCGTCTTTCCCCATTTTTTCATCAGATAACTTTCTCTTGCCTCTTTCATCTCCCGGATCACCTGCTTGCGCGGGAAATAGGGAGCAATTCCCGGATAATTCCCCCGGTGTCCTTCATCCGCCCGGATCGGCGCCCAACGCAGGCAGGAGGGGGGTGTGGCGGTCAATATCTGCAGGATCCGTTCCCTGCACCAGCGCCTGAAATCCGCGGTCTCCGGGTCGCCTGCAATATTTCGGACTTCATCCGGATCTGCGACCAGATCATACAGTTCCTCATTCGGTTCACGTTCGTTCATGTTATGGTCCGTGTGCAGCACATATTTGCGGTCATCCGTCCGGATCATCATCCAGGTGTGATATTCACAAAAAGCAAAATCCCGCACCCGCTCCTTCTCTCCCCGCACCACCGGCATCAGGGAACGGGAAGGGATCACATCCAGAAAATGGGGGACTTCGATGCGCATGGCTTCTTTGACATCCAGTCCCGCTGCGTCCAATATCGTGGCCGTGACATCAGTCAGTTCCACCGGCGCCTCAATACGCCGGCCATCCAGGTGATCCGGGTGGCGGATCGCCAGGGGTACACCGGCGGAACAGCGGTAGGGCAGGCCCTTGCCATCCACGCCGAAATCACCCAGCATATCCCCGTGGTCGGAGGTATAGATGATCACTGTATCGTCCCACAAGCCCTCTTCCTGCAGCACCTGAAAGATGCGGCCGATCTGATCATCCACCAGGCGGATCAGCGCCCGGTAGGCTGCCCGGTTCTCGCTCCAACCCCGGCGCAGTTCATCCGTCAGACGGACGGATCGGCGCATCGGCTTTTCCTGTTCAATAAACCGCTCCGTATCATACCGGACTTCTTCCGCCTCCAGGTACTTTGCCGGCGGATCGATCATGGGATGCGGGCTGAGAAAGGATCCGAACACACAGAAGGGCTTATCCTTAGGCCGGTTCCGGATCGCCTCGATGATATGGTTTCCGATCTGGACCTCCACATGGTCCTCATCCTCCAGGATACTGGGGACCGGCGGCTGGGGATGTCCCATCAGGGAGGTGCGCTCCACCTCGTCCCGGTATGCCTCCATGAGCCCTTTATCGTCCAGATATTTCATGTAGTCACAGTAATTCCATTGGGACAGGCCCTTCCCGGCTGCTTCCCAGATATAGTCGAATCCGAACTTGCGCATTTCTTCGTTCAGCCCAGCCAGGTCATGCCCCATCCCCCGTTCCAGGTACCATTGAAAACCCTGAAAGATATGAAATTTGCCGATCCCGGCCGTATAATATCCTGCTTCCTGCAGAGCCCGTGCATAAGTCGGATGCTGGGGACTCAAATCCCCTGACATGGTGAGCATATTGAGCTGATGGGTATATTTCCCGGTCAGCAGAGCGCACCTTGCCGGGGTGCAGACCGGATTGGGAGAAACGGCATTCATAAAAGCTGTTCCTTCCGCAATCCGGTCGATGTTTGGCGTCTGGATGATCCCTTTGCCTGCATATCCCACATAATCGGGGTTGTGCTGGTCGGACATCAGGAACAGGATATTCCTGCGCCGGGAAGTTTCAGATGTTTTCTGCACTCTTTTCTGCATTTACTGTACCCGGTCCTTTCTGATAAAATTTTATTTTTCCTGCATTTTCCACTGCTCATATTCGTCAAAGGGATCTTCGATATCCAGGATGCCCTCCTGACAGTCACTGAGCCCGGTATACATCTCGGCCCGGCCGTTCCCAAGGCGTACGATCCCCGATGAGAAAGCCACATCCATCGCCCGTGCATTTTTCTGCGGACCTTCGGGATAATCTTCCCGGGCAGCGATGACCTTGACAGGACTCATCCAGCGTGTCTGAGGATCCATGGCGAAAGCCATACAGTAGTAATGAATGATCTTTACGCTCCCCGTCATTTCCCCCCAGGATTTGTGGCCGATGATGCCCAGCAATCCATTGGACAAGTTGTAAATCTGATTACAGCCTCCCCACTCCTCGGGAAGAAAGTGGCCTTCCAGCAGAGGAGAATGGTCTATGATCCCGGGATTGATCTCTTCAAGCGAATCTACAATGTCAAAACCAATTTTGGCAATGCATCCAAATCGTTCCAGCATCGGCTTGCCTTGCGGCCGGGTGAAAACCCCGACCCGTCCGTTCGGAAGCTGAATCAGCCGAATATCCTTCATCCGATCCGGGCCCTCCGTAAAATAGTGCAGTTCCTGCAAGGTCTTACCCCGGTAAAATCGGGTGCGGTAGGTGATAAGTTTTTCTTCAGGCGTCCAGTCCACAGAAACGCCGCCAACTACCAGTTCTCCACCGATCCAGGCAATGAAAGGATCCTGGAGATCCAGCACAGGAGCATTCAAAATCAGACTGCAGCGATCCCCATCCTTATAAAAGAACATCGTACGGGAACGCTCGCTGCTGCGCGGTTCCACCCGGGCTGCAATGATTTCCCGGCCATCCAGGGTGAACGGGATGGAAGTGTTGTAAACATCTGCGCCATCAATGCCTTCAAAGGAAAGGATCCTGCCTTTGGGGCCGGTAAAAGGGAATCGTTCTCTGTATTTTTTGTACTGTTGATACGCACCTTCCGGTTGGATTTTTTGAAACAGCACACACATACCCCCTGTTGTTATTATGCTTTGATAATAACGAATCAGGAGCTGGCAGTGCTACATGATATTTCAGCAATATTTTGCAGAATTTACGATTTGTTACTCATATCCTCTAAGCTGACCCGGGTTGGCGGGCAAAGCTTAAGAATGTCAGTCAGCCCTTTCAGCCTGCAAATTCGTAGGGGAGAACGCCAGCCACTCCCGGCCGGGCATGGAAAATGCAACCGGCTTCTGGCTGCGCCTCCCGCATCTCCCGGCTCAGTCCCGCCATAGCCGTCGTGATATAAAGATCTTTCAGGTCTGCCCCACAGAAAGCGCAGGAGGTCACATGGGCTGTGGGGACGGAGATCTCCGCCAGCATTTCTCCGTTCGCCGGATCCAGTCGAACCACTTTATATCCACCCCACAGGGCGACCCAGAGTTTTCCTTCTGCATCGATGGTCATTCCGTCAGGATGTCCATCCCCGGGTTTGATCCTGGCAGCAATCGTCTTATGGTCAATATTACCAGAGTCCAAATCGTAATCGAATGCCTGGATTTCAGCGGTGGGGGTGTCGATATAATACATTTTGGAAGCATCCAGCGACCAGGTGATGCCGTTGGAGGTAGTGATGCCATCGAGCATCCTGCGCAGCCGATGATCCCGGTCCAGGCAGTAAAGCGCTCCCCCGCCATTTTTTGCCATCGTGCCGGCCCAGAAGCGTCCCGCCGGGTCACACTTTCCGTCATTGAACCGGCTTCCTTCCGGTTCCCCTTCCGGCCTGGCCAGCAGGGTACAAGCCCCCGATGACAGATCCATAGCATAAAATCCATCTGCCAGGGCCACCACCAGGCCACCCCGGGTCCTTGTTACCACAGTCCCTACTTTTTGATCTGCACAAACATGACTATCCCGACGGGTGACAGGATCAAAAGCGTGAACTTCCTGCCGATTGATGTCTACCCATCGAAGCACTTTTCCCCGGGGATCCCAGATCGCACCTTCCCCCAGGTCTGCCCGGGAATCCAATGCCAGAACTGCCTGAAACTGGTCCATTATTGCCGCCTCCATTCTATAATTGATTCTGCTGCAGAAAGTACCTTTTGTATGAACGGATGAAACAAATCGATTGCATGCGCAACGCATATGCGTTGCCGGTGAAGGATTGGCCTGACAATCCTTCACCAGAAAGTCACAAAGTGACTTTCTGCAGTGCAATCATAATTCAATCGAGCAAAAGTTGTACCGTTCAGGATACAGAAACAGGCTAAGTGAAAGATAGGAGACTGAGTACGTGGCATTTGAACAATTGAACATTATTCCCCCGATCCTGGATGCCGTGGCTGAAGAAGGTTATATTACGCCAACTCCCATCCAGCAGGAAGCGATCCCCGTGATCCTGGGAGGCAGAGACCTGGTTGGATGCGCTCAGACAGGCACAGGAAAGACAGCGGCATTTGCCATTCCTATCCTGCAGATGCTGACTGTATTGAAGAACAAACAACAGGAATGTGCGCGCACCCTGGAAGCGAGCCCGTCCGTATCATCGGCCGATTCCGACAAAGGCATCAAAGCACTGATCCTGACCCCTACCCGGGAACTGGCGCTTCAGATCGGGGAAAGCTTTGAAACTTACGGGAAATACCTGCCGATCCGGTACGCTGTGGTTTACGACGGAGTAGCCCAGTCCAACCAGATCACAGCGCTGCACGCCGGAGCGGATATCCTGGTAGCCACACCAGGGCGGCTTTTGGATCTGGTATGGCAAAAATACATTGATTTTGCCAATGTGCGGATCCTGGTGCTGGATGAAGCGGACCGCATGCTGGATATGGGTTTTGCTCCGGATGTAAAAAAAATCATCGAACTTTTGCCGGAAAAAAGGCAAAACCTTTTATTTTCAGCAACTATGCCGAAGGAAATCGAATCCCTGGTGAAAAACATTCTGGATAATCCTGTCAGAGTGGCCGTCACTCCGGTTTGCTCCACTGTGGATACTATCGAACAATACCTGTATCCTGTGAGCCATCAGAAGAAAACGAACCTGCTGGTCTATCTGCTTAAACAAAAAAAGGTGGATACAGCTTTGATCTTCACAAAAACCAAGCACGGAGCCGATAAAACCGCAAGGGACTTAAACCGCGCAGGAATTCGGGCGGATGCCATTCATGGCAACAAAACCCAGTGTGATCGCCAGTATGCGCTGAACAGCTTCAAATCCCGAAAGGTAAGGGTACTGGTGGCAACGGATATCGCTGCCCGAGGGATCGACATCGAGGAACTTTCCCATGTGATCAATTTTGACGTCCCCAATGTACCGGAATCCTATGTGCACCGTATCGGCAGAACAGGCCGGGCTGGCTTGGGCGGGGTGGCCATCACCCTGTGTGACCGGAACGAAATGCGCTTTGTCCATGATATTGAACGGATGATTTCCAAAAAAATCACTGTTGTCTCAAATCACCCTTTCACACAGGACGGAAACGCCGCGAATGCAGATCCCAATAGGGAAGCCCGGCACAACCAGGGCAGCCAGAGCGGCCTGCGCCNNGCGCGGCCAGGGCGGCCCGCGTCAGAGTAGCCAGAGCAGCCCGCGCCCAAGTGGCCAGGGTGGCCAGTCTCAAAGCCGCCAGAGCGGCCAGGGCGGGCGTCCCGGAAGTCCGGCAGGCCCTCGGCCAACAAGCAGGCCGGTTTATCCGAATGGCGGGAGACAGGGCCAGCCTGTATATACGGGCGGAAATCGGCCGACATCTGCAGCCAGTGTACGGCACATTTCCCCGACCTCCGCAGCCGGCATGCCTGTTGTAACTGCGAAGCAGCCTGAATCCAAAGCTCCGCGTCTTTCTTTTCTTAAACGGCTGGAAATATTTCTTGGAATCGCGACCGGCAAAAAAGATCCTCAATAGTACCATACGGAGTACCTTATGGGGAAACCGCACTTTCCTGCTCCTGATTGGGTTGTGGGCGTTAGCCCACTTTGATAATATATTGCGATCAAGTAGCAGATACCCACAGGATATGGATTATTTAGTATGTTCCTTTCATTTTTCCGTTGCTGTATCATACAGATAAGATTACGCTTCAAAAAATGATTGCACTGCAAAAAGTCACTTTGTGGCTTTTTACAGCAGCAGTCGTATTGGGAGGAATTGATGCAGCACATGCAACCGGCACGTCGAATCCTCATGATCGTTTCCGACCAGCATCGGGCAGACTGCCTGGGCGCTTACGGCAATCCCGCGATCCAAACGCCCAATCTGGACCGGTTGGCAGAGCAGGGAATCCGTTTTGATTCCGCCTATTGTCCAATCCCCACCTGCTGCCCCACCCGACAGTCGATGCTAAGCGGGATGCGGCCGGAATCCTTTGGAGGCCTTTGGAATTATGATATCGGTCTTAAAATCCCTGCGCTGGAGCCTTGCACAGATACATGGACGAAAATGCTGAAAGAAGAAGGATACCGCATGGGATATGCAGGAAAATGGCATGTGAATCCGAATCACGACCCGCTGGAGTATGGATTTGATACCTATTTTCCAGGATCTTCCTTTCTGCAAACCAAAGAGCACGCTTTGAACGGAAATCTCTCTCTGTACCTGGGAGAGACAGACCCTTTGCCCCTTGAAGAGACCCATACGCACTGTTTAGCTAAAAAAGCTGCAGATATGATACAAAAATATGAATCTGAGGGCCGGCCATGGCATATCCGGCTGGATTTCAACGAGCCGCACCTGCCCTGCCGTCCTGCGAAGCCCTTTTCCCGGATGTATTCATCCAGCGGGATCCCGGTCTGGGGAAGTTTAGGAGAGGATTTCAGGAATAAACCCTATATCCAGCATCAGCAGCTTTACAACTGGGGGGTACAGGATTTTACCTGGGAGGACTGGGCTCCGGTGGTGGCCAGGTATTATGGGATCATCAGCCAGATGGACGATGCCAACGGCCATGTGCTGAAAACCCTCAAGAAACTGGGGATCGAAGAAGACACCCTGGTGATCTACACTTCCGATCACGGCGACATGTGCGGTGCTCACAGGATGATCGACAAACATTATGTGCTCTACGAGGACGTAACTCGGGTACCCCTCATCCTCCGCTGGCCGGCAGTACTGGGCCGGGCAGCCCGTGTGGAACACAATTTTGTCTGCAATGCTCTGGATATCGCCGCCACAATGTACGCGATGTTTGGCAGAGAGTTCTCCCGCCTGCACGGCTTGCCGCTTCCCCTGCCTGCATCCGGCACTTCTCCGGAAATGGATCTCCCGGCTCCGGTTTTCCGGGAATATATTATATCCACGTATAACGGGCAGCAGTTCGGTCTCTACACCTCCAGGATGATTCGAACCCGTCGGTGGAAATACATCTGGAATACTACGGACATCGATGAACTCTACGACCTGGAGCAGGATCCCCACGAACTTGACAACCGGATCCGTTCCCGGGACACAAAAGGAATTGTGGAGGAACTGCGGTACCTGCTGTATAATGAATTGTCCAG
>DOHE01000225.1 GCA_003535395.1 Clostridiales bacterium
ATGTCGTTTTCCAGGGGAAGGGTGGCAGTGCATGGAATGCACAGGCACCGCACAATCCGACGATACACAGATATGGAGACCAATATGCCCTGTTCTATATTGCACGAACACTGGGCGGCGTGCCCAAGGATCAAAGGATCGGACTGCTGCTTTCTGATTCGCTTTACGGGCCTTGGAAAGAGGCAGGGGACGGTCCTGTGCTGGAGCCATCCGAACAAGCTGGAGACTGGGACCATGCCAGCCTGAATGGGGTCAACAATCCGGCTTTTTTACATCACCCCAACGGAGAATGCTGGCTTTATTACAAAGCAAAGCGCCAGAGCGAGGATTTTCCTTCCATGGGTCTCGCGATAGCAGAAAAAATCGAAGGCCTGTATAGAAGACTCCCTGAACCTGTCGTCAGTATCGGTTCGACGCTGGAAGATGCATACGCTTATATCGAAAATGGAAAGTTCTATTTATTGACGACTGACAACCGGGGTTATATCAAAAAAAAAGGGGGCCTGCTGTTTGAATCCGCTGACGGCATGCATTTTAACGATGTCAAAGCTGGATTTGACACCTTGGCAGGATACGCAGGAAGCGGCATCAAAACAGAGCATGTACCGGGCAAACCGAACCTGGTCTACGGGTTTGAACGGCCGCAGATCCTGATGCGCGATGGCAGGCCGGCATATCTTTACGTAACGACACGAGTAAACTTCATGACAGAAGACAGCAGTGTGACCGATGTGGTGAAAGGCAGTTCCTCTTATGTACTGAGAATCCGGCAGGAAAGAAGGGAAAATGGATGAGCAGCAACGGCAACAGATCGAATATCATGTTTATATTATCTGATAATCAGGGGCCATGGGCACTGGCAGGACCGGCTGGCCAGGCGGAAAGATACAGGAGTGGTGAGCAAAAAGATCCGAGCTTTTTGTCTTCCCTGCTGCTCAGTCAGGAAGCACCGGTGAATATGCGGGAAGAAGCCCTTCGCCTGCTGGCAGAATATGTCCAGTCCGTAGATATGGAAAAAGCCGAAAACAGGGATCCGATCATAGCTTTGGGACTGACCGCAAGAGATAAAAATGAAACACTGGCATTGCCAGCGAGGGAAGTGCTGGCACGGATCCAGTTCAAAGACAATATCAATCTGGTTAAAAACCAGAGTACCCTGTTCGACTTTATTATAAATCCGGGAAATGCGGTTTATAAAGGAGATGGCGTGGCGTCCAGCCGTAAGCCGCTCAAAAACGATGAACATCCCGAAAAATGGTGGGAGCATCGAAAGGAATGCGGACCTGGCAGTATGCCCGCGGACCGGTTCCTGGTCCTGGATTCCATTCGGGGGCCTATGACCGAAACAGAATTCAACGGCTTGAAAATGCATTATTTAGAATACGCCACACCGACGATCAATCTGCGGAATTATCATTTCAGAAGACATTATGTGCCTTTTATGGGGGAATGGCTGTACTTCCGGGTAAAAGACGACGAGAAGATCCAAATCCTCAACAAAATGATCGATATGGGGGGGAGTGTGCTGGCGCACCGGAACGATCACTTTGGCCGGTTCATGACACAATATGGAGATATCACCCCGAGTTGGCCGCACTACATGAATATGATCATTGACAGCAAAAACGGGTATGGTCTGGCGCTTGTGACCGCGATCTCTGATTTTGCATATACCTGCTGGGCAAGCGTTCCGGCAAAAATCATCCTCAAGGATCCGGCGCTGTGGGATAAACAATATCAAGGCCGGTCATACAAGGATATAGCGGATGATTTTCTGGAGGAATCGCTGATAACGATCAATTATTTTATTGGTAAATATCTGGATAAATCGAAAATGATGTATGCACAGCCGGATGGATTCTATCCCATTGAGAATCAAAACATGATTGCATCGAATCGGATATTTCCTGTTTTAGTGAGCACACTTCCTTTGATTGAAATTTTTGAAGAATTGAATATTCACACGGATACAAAAGAACTGTTGGACAAGGCAAATGCTGCAATAATTAATGAATTCTGGAACTATGCAACAGAATACGAAGTGAACGGAAAGACTGTTTATGATTATCCTGCACGGCTGGATTTAGGCGGCCATTCTACTGATAC
The DNA here is from genome assembly GCA_003535395.1 of Clostridiales bacterium. GTDB lineage: Bacteria > Bacillota > Clostridia > UBA8921 > UBA8921 > UBA8921. Next base: position 2,107 of record DOHE01000225.1, read on the forward strand.
AGGACACGCATCATTTGATGCCAGATGTCTGCAGCTGCTGTACCGGTCCGGACGGTATGATATCACGGGAAGACAAATGGAGATCTATGCAAACACGCTGGCAGATGTGGTTTGCCTGGGGAATGGAAATTTTACGCACCGGTTCAACGGCACAGGATTATTGGAAAACTTCACTTATATATGTGGCATTGAAGGGTTTATTTTTCTAGCAGAATTCAGGCCGGAATTGTATAAACTGATCGTGGAGCATGCCTGGAAAAATATTTGCAGCGAAGGCCGGGATCCAGATTCCAGGATCGTTTGGGAAATATTGAAACTGAAAGAAATATCCGATGTTCCCGAAGGCATGGTACGGGTCCCCAAGGGAACGGCTGCGACCGCAAGGGGATGGATCCGGTTGGATTATCCTGTCTATGTCGGAAAACATGAGGTGACTTTTTCAGAATATGACCGGTACTGTGAGGAGACAGGAGCGGTCAAACCGGAGGATAATGGATGGGGCAGAGGAGACAGGCCCGTGATCCATATAACATGGGTACAGGCAGTGGAATATGCAAACTGGCTGAGCCGGAGGGAAGGACTTGCGGAAGCCTATAAAAAAGAACAGGGAGCAGCCGGCGGCTATAAATTGAAAGAATCGCCGGAAAACCTGGAAGGGTACAGACTGCTGACATCGATGGAGTGGGATTATGTGGCCGGCAGAGGTGCAGGAAGCAGGGCATCCGCATATCCCGACTACAACCATCTGGATGATGCAGCCTGGTATCGAAACAATTCTGGTGGGCAGACTCGCCCTGTTGAACAGTTGACACCAAATCGACTGGGTGTCTTTGACATGGTCGGGAATGTGTCAGAATGGGTAAATGATACGGATGGATATGGATGCTTTTATTATCATGGGAGCAGTTGGTACCAGAGCGCCTGCGTCAGCCAAATATCCTTTCGGAACGTGAAAACGCCTTCAGTCAGTCAGAACTCCATCGGATTCCGGCTTGCCAGAACACGGATATCCAATTGAAAAATTTTAAATATGACGAAGAGGTACAAAAACATGGATGCACACTTTCGGCAGGATTCAACAGGAAAAATTGTCAGGTTTAAAATAATAATAGTGGTTGAATTATCTTATGTTGACTGAAAAAACCGGGCGCTTTATTATTGATTTGTAAACAACTTAATTTTAAAAGAGGAGGATTCGTTATGTTAAAAAAAAGATTTAGAAGTATCGGTGCGGCTACAATTATTTTTTTGATGCTGATTTCCCTGTCTCTGCCCGGATGCAAGAAAACTACTGAAGAGCAGACAGCGACAGCTGCAAAGTCAAAGGCGGCATCAGTCAGCACAGCAGCGGGGGCAAAAACGACGGCGAAAACAACTGCAACTGCCAAAACGGGAGGGAGCACCGGAGACCAAGGTTCGAATACAGAGGAAGATA
>DOHE01000093.1 GCA_003535395.1 Clostridiales bacterium
GACCCGGTATTTTCTTACCTGGACCCCCGGAGCGATGCGGGCAAAAATCCGGGTGATCCGGCCAAGTCCATTCAATAAAGCGATGGATAATGGAGAAAGCCTGCTCCGGGTAGTCCGGGCTGCTATTGTAAAATCTTTGTGATAATGATATTTATTCTCCATGCTCATCCTTGCCCGTTCCATATGCCGCGCCATCATCTGGTCAGTTTTTCTGCATATTGGATAATATAATATTATCATACATAGGGAATTATTTCGCGTCACTGCTTTAAAATTCTGCCAGTTCATCAAAAAGGCGGCCTACTTCCACCTTCAAGCCTTCAAATGCAATGGATGCTGCTGTTTCCCCGGATTTATAGACCTCCATTTTTTCCACCTGCAGATCCGCAAATGTATAGACCGTGATCCGTCTGTTCTTCCCATCCACGATCCAGTACTCGGACACGCCGGACATCATGTATGTGTTCAGTTTGTATACCATGTCGATGCTTCCTGTGTTTGAAGACAGGATCTCCAGGGTGAGGGAAGGCGTGCCCGTATACCTGCGTTTTTCATTGATATTGTCTTCAAGATCACACAGCACGATCAGGTCCGGCTGGAGCACATCCGGATCCCGGATATCCTTTTTTCGGAAATGGACATCAAAGGGTGCCATAAAAGGTCTGCATTTTTTACTCTTGAAATATTCACTGAATAATGTATACAGGCTGCCAAGCAGTGCCTGATGGTCGATATCCGGGGAACCCATAACGATAATTTCCCCGTTTAAAAATTCCATCCGGGTATTGCTTTTCTCATAGATTTCCATGAATTCTTCATACGAGACCGTTTTCATGTGATAATCATATTTCACAGCGCTTTCCTTGACCGTATAATACTTTTCTATATCCGATACATAGGGGACCAGCCTCGCGACCCGGATATTGTTTTTTGTGATAATGATCTCCTCATCCGCTTCGGTGACCTTCTTGAGATACTGTCCAAAATTGTTTTTCATATCGCTTGCCGTTGCAATCATATAAAAACCTCCATGCAATGATTGTACAACCGTTTGTCTATTTTGTCAAGGAGTTTTATGAGTCTGACTGCATTTTGTCCAAAACTTTGTCTAATTTTATTGCTTCATGTCAATTCAGAGTTTTGTCCAGTTCTGACATTTCCGCGTCGCGATATTCCATTTACAGCCACCTGCACATGGGATATGATTGTCTGCAGCACAGATACAAGGAGATGAGCGGGATGGAAACCAGCAGCAATCATGATCACAGCCGTCATATTAATACATGGAAGGATGTGGCATATGGCCCGCATCCAAGGAATATTCTGGATTTTTACCAGGCGGGCACTGAAAAACCTGCTCCGTTGCTGGTCAACATCCATGGCGGTGGATGGATGGGAGGCGGGAAGCACCTGATTTTTGACATGGTGGATGTATGCATCCCCGCCGGCATCTCCGTCGCCTCCATAGAATACCGCTTGATCCTGGATGCGGTCCAGGATGGCCTGCAGCCTCCGGTCAAAGCCCCCATGGAAGATGCGGCAAGGGCTGTCCAGTTCCTGCGCAGCCGGGCAAAAGAATGGAGCATCGATCCTGCCCGGGTGGCCGGCACCGGAGGTTCCGCCGGGGCCTGTACCACACTCTGGCTCGCATTCCACAAAGACCTGGCAGATCCCTCCAGCAGCGATCCCGTCAGCCGGGAATCGACAAAATTCAGCTGCGTCTGGCCGCGGAATGCCCAGACCAGCCTGGACCCCCGGCAACTCACCTCTTGGCTTCCCAATTATTTTTACGGTGCGCATGCCTTCGGGTATTTCAAACCGGACGGCAAAAGCGGCGATTATGCGCGATTCCTACAGGAAGCGGATGCTCTGGATCCCTTGCTTGAGGAATATTCGCCGTATGCGCTGGCAGACGCGGACAGCCCGCCGGTAGGCCTGTTCTATGAGAAGGCTCCCCCGCCGCCGGGCGAGTTGGTGCAGGATCCCACCCATTCCGCCGTGCAAGGGATCGAACTGAAGAAAAAGCTGGACAGCCTGGGAATTAAAAACTATTTGGTTTATCCTGGATCAGCGGATGCAGATATGACGCTGCTGAGATTCCTGCAGTCCGTTTGGGGGATGGAGCCCGCTGCCTGACAGCAAGGGGCCTTTTCCGGGCGTCATCAGAGATAATTGCGCTGGACGCAATTATCTCTGATGATTTGCGGAGAAGGGTCAGCAGCAAACCGTTCCCGGCGCCGTAAGCCGGTCGCTCATTCCCCCGCGAAGATCCAGATCGGAGATGTCCAGAAAACCTCCCCATTCTCAAGCAGCATCCGGACATACCAAAATTCCCCGGCACCACTGTCTTCCGGCTTTGTTTTCCATGCATGACTGATATTCATGCCGCCGCCCTGGATCGTCTGGATGTCAGCGCCATTCCGAACGACTTTCACCTCTTTGATGCAGCAATTTGTACCGGCATGGAAAGAAAACATCGCTTCTTCACACTGGATCTCNNTCTGCACCGCCCCGGGCTATCCCGGAGTGGTCCGCCCCTCCGATGAACCCCATTTTATAACCGCGCTGCAAAGCGTGAAGCACCCAGCCATTCTTCTCTTCATTCTTTCTGTAGGCCGTGGATCCATAGACCCCTTCCTGCTCTTGTTCCC
>DOHE01000015.1 GCA_003535395.1 Clostridiales bacterium
GGTCCGGGGAGGAAACAACCATATCCTTTGGGATCTGCTGTATGAATCCATTCGTAACGGGAAGCCGTATCCCATTCAGTTCTGGGAAGCCAGCCAGGTGATCGGAGTGATTATCAAAGCCAAGGCCGGCACCCGTTTTGAAATTTGATAGCACTGCGTACAAAAGGTACTTTCTGCAGCAGAAGCAAATTTGAAGGAGGCAGGAATCATGAAGTTTGGTGTTGCTGAAGTAGGCATGACTTATTGGGAAGGCGGCTGCTTCGATTATGAACGGCGTCTGCTGGGACTAAAACAGGCGGGTTACGACGGCATCGAGCGGCTGACTGCACAGACCCCGGATGAAGTGCTGCAAAAGGGAGCGCTGATCCGCCAGCTGGGTATGGATTTCGGCACCTGCCTCGCACCGGTGCCGGAATTGAGCATCCGTTATACGGCAGCGATGGGCAAGGACTATGTGTGGACCCATGTGCTGGGCAGGACTTTTGACGTGTTCTGCCGCCAGGTGAACGTTCAGGCAGAGGTTTGCGCCAGGTGGGGGATCCGTGTGGCGCTTCACAACCACATGGGCTCTTTGGTGGAAACCCAGGAGCAGGTGGAAGAATTTCTTCTCCGCTGCCCGGAATGCGGCCTGATCCTCGATACTGCCCATCTGGCTGCGGTGCAGGGGGATCCTGCCGAAATTATAAAAAAATATCCGAACCGACTGGAAGTGCTTCATCTAAAGGACTGGATCAGCACGGATCCGGGAGCGGCTGCCTGGCATCAACGGGGACGCTTCTGCGAACTGGGCGCAGGCAACATCGGTCTGGATAATGCGGCTGTCCTGAATACCGCCGTTTCCATCGGATTTGACGGCTGGGTTTTTGTGGAACAGGATGCTCATGAGCGGGAACCGCTGCTGGATCTGGCAGTGAGCCGGGAGTACTTGAGAAAAGCCGGATTCTGACCCGGATGCCGGATTTTGACTGAATACCGGATTCTGACTGAATACCGGATACCGGATTCTGACCCGGATGCCGGTATTCCGGATACCGGTACTGCCGGTGCTGCCGGTGCGTAATTATTTACCAAAAATCAACAGATTCTGCCATTGCATCGCAGAATGAGATGTCGTATAATACCGGAAAAGTGAATATCGCAAAGGTTCAGGTGCGTATGATCCCGGGCATTATCCGAATACGGAGACTGGGGGAATACCATGAAAACGGGAAACAGGTGCAAATCCTGTACAATCCACGTTGCTGTATGGAAGGAGTCCACATGTACAACCACTGGGAAACCGGGAAGGGCATGGGGATGCGGAGAGCCAAGTCAGAAGACCTGCCTGTACCAGCGGCACTTATGCTCCACGCGGTATGGAGATGTGTCAGCGAAATGTCCTGCCACCGATGCACTGTGCTTTGATCGTGCGGTCGGCGGCGAGTATGTGCGTTGTCAGTCTTCCATTTCCGGAAGACTGTTTTTATTATATGGAAAGACAAACTTTTAAGGGGTGGAACCATTTATGAAACAACTGAAACAACTGAAACAACTGAAACATGCAGGGATCCCGGCAATCCTCATGGCGCTGATCATGCTGCTCACAGCGATTTCCGGCTGCAGCAAGGCCAATGATGGGGCCGCAACAACGATCAAGTCAAAGACAGCGGTTACGGTAACGGATATGACCGGCCGCAAGATCATACTGGATGGACCGGCTGCGCGTGTCGTCGCACTGACGCCTTCGGATTGTGAGATCCTGTATGCGATCGGCGCGGGTGGGACGATCGTCGGACGCGGGGAATACTGTGATTATCCTGCAGAAGTCATGAATGTACCCTCTGTGCAGTCGGGGGCCAATACCAACATCGAGCAGATCATCGCACTAAAGCCGCAGATCCTGCTCATGAGCACGATGGCACAGACCGACGAGCAGGTCGCTGCGCTTGAAAAAGCCGGCATCAAGGTCGTTGTCAGCGATGCACAGGATGTTGCGGGAGTATATACCGCCATCGAACTCATCGGAACGCTGATGGGCCGTCAGCAGGAAGCGGCTGCTTTGACCGAAAGCATGAAAAACACCTTTAAGACACTGTCCGCAAAGGTGAAGGGCGACGGTACGAAAACCGTCTACTTCGAGGTTTCTCCGCTGCAATATGAGCTTTGGACTGCCGGAAGCGGCACTTTCATGAATGAGATCGCCGGCATGCTGAAACTCAGCAATATATTCGGAGATGTATCCGCCTGGGGTAAAATTACAGAGGAACAGGTGATCGAACGGGATCCGGACTATATTGTGACGATTGCCATGTATTTCGGTGAAGGACCGAAACCGGAGGAAGAGATCCTGTCGCGCACGGGGTGGAAAAACATCACCGCAGTCAAAAATGGCGATATATTGAATCTCCAGAACAACGAACTGTCCCGCCCGGGCCCGCGTCTGGCGGACGGAGCCAATATGCTGTATGAATTTGTCTATGGAGAAACCGGCAATTGAAAATACGGCCTGAAAGCTTTCGCTTCCATGAATATGTCCTGTTTGCCACTGTTACACTGGTAACGCTGATCCTCTGTATCTGTATCGGCAGTGTCAATATCCCTGTAAAGGAAACGATCCGTGTGATATGGCGTGCGATCAGTGGCTTGTCTATGGCTGAAAGCAAGGCCGTTCCCATTTTATTATCCGTCCGTTTGCCGAGAGTGCTTTGTGTCGGACTTGTGGGTGCCTCTCTTTCCCTTTGCGGCGGAGCCATGCAGGGATTGCTGAAGAATCCGCTGGCGGACGGTTCGACCCTGGGGGTTTCTTCCGGTGCTGCGCTGGGCGCGGTGGTAGCCATTGCTTTCGGATTGACGATCCCCGCATTCCCGTTTGCAGGAACGATGACGATGGCGATGCTGTTTGCCTTTGTATCCCTGACGGTGATCCTGGCGCTGGCATACAGGCTGGACGCTTCTTTGGCGACCCATACGATTATTTTGATCGGAATAACCTACTCGATGTTTGTCTCCAGCATTATGACCCTGGTGATCACGTTTGCCGGCGAAAAGGTCAAGCACATCACTTTCTGGATGATGGGTTCCCTGCAGGGCAGCAGTTATGCGAATGCACTGGTCCTGCTGTCTGCGCTGCTCTTGTTTGGCGGAGTGATCCTTCGCCATTCGAGGGAATTGAATGCTTTTGCGATAGGAGAGGACAACGCCAGGGCGATCGGCGTGAATGTCAAAAGGGTAAGGCTGATTGTGCTGATCTGTGTTTCGGCGTTGATCGGGGTGTGTGTATCGATCGGCGGAACGATCGGTTTTATCGGTTTGGTGACACCGCATATGGTTCGCATGATCGTCGGGCCGAACCATAGACGGCTGCTGCCTGCGACCATGATGGGCGGGGCGACTTTCCTTATGCTCGCAGATCTGGTTGCCCGGGTTTTGCTTAATCCTCTGGAACTGCCCATTGGGGTTGTGACCTCATTTATTGGCTCGATCATGTTCATTTCTATTTTCTATTCCTCAAGGAAGGTGAAATGACGGATGCTTACAGTGGAAAACCTGACTGTCCGTTATGGGGATCTGACGATCGTCGACCGTGTCAGTTTTACCGTTGAGGCCGGAGAATGGCTGATGATCGTCGGGCCCAACGGAGCCGGAAAAACGACGGTGATCCATGCCATCGCACAAAGCGCACCATATACGGGTTCGGTGCGTTTTGCAGAACGCGATATCAGGCACTGCAGGCCGCGCGAGCTGGCCAGAAATATTGGAGTGCTGGCGCAGAATCATTATATGGGATATGCTTTTACCGTCGAGGAAGTCGTCCGGCTTGGGCGTTATGCGTATACCCCGCGTTTTCTTTGGGGATCCGCCGACACGGAGTCGGACAAAATACAGCTTGCCTTGAAGAAAACGGGCATGGAACCGTTTCTGAAGCATTCCGTACTCACTTTGTCCGGCGGAGAGCTGCAAAGGACCTTTCTTGCACAGCTGTTTGCCCAGGATCCCAGACTGCTTCTGCTGGACGAGCCCACAAATCATCTGGATCTGATTTATCAGAAGCAGACGTTTGAGCCGATACGGGAATGGCTGAAAGAGACCGGGAGGGCAGTCATATCTGTTGTTCACGACCTGAGCCTTGCCAGAGCTTATGGAACACACGCGTTACTGATGGACCGGGGACAGATCACTGCCATGGGCAAGACGGCGGAGGTCATGTCGCCGAAGAACCTGAACAAGGTCTATGATATGGATGTATACGGCTGGATGAGGGATATCTATTCCCGGTGGGAGAGTGAACAGGATCATCAAACAGGCAAGATATGAAAAGCCGGATGAAGAAAATAATGACACCCCTTTTTATGCCCGCCGGACCCGGGTAGAAGCCGGGAAAGCCGCCCGGAAAGCCGCCGGGCCAACCGCCGGGCCAGCCGCCAGCGAAAGTGCCGGGCCAACCGCCGGGCCAGCGGGCACGGGTGCGGGCGCGGGCGCGGGCACGGGTGCGGGTGCGGGTGCGGGTGCGGGCGCGGGCACGGGCACGGGTGCGGGCGATTATCTGTCGTCGCCGCACTGGCATGAAAATGTGGAAATCATCCATGTTCTGACAGGAAGCATTGTCATGTATGCTTCCCGCGTATTTCACACCCTTTCGGCGGGAGAAACTCTTCTCATCCGCTCAGAAGATATCCATGCGGCAAAAATCGATCCCGGGGATTCCTGCGAATATCTTCTGTTGAAATTTCATCCGGATATTCTGGTTTCAACTTTTCAACATACGGAGGATAGGATTGTTTTTCCCTTGATAACAAATATGGACAGCGAGCCGCCGACATTGCTGTTGAAAGCGGATGAAACAAAGAATTTTCCATTCTGCGAATGGATGCAAACCGCTTATGAGGCATACCGGTGGAAAGGGATCGCGGACAATTATATAATGAAAACCCAAGTCCATCTTATTATGCTGCCTTTTATTGAACGGAATCTGGAGTTTGTCAGGCAGTATGCAGAAGACAAATGCGGGAGCATTGCAGGACTGTTGAGCATCCGTCAGCTGAATGATTATATCAGAATGCATCTGAAGGAGGGAATCCGTCCCTCTGAAGCATCCCGGATGTGCAATATGAGCTACAGTGCGTTCGCCAGATTCATCAAGCAGGTGACCGGAGGCACATTGACGGACTATACCCGGGAGATCCGGCTGGAAGTAGCTGAAAAACTGTTGCTGCTGTCCGGTCTGAATATCAATGAAATTGCTTTCAAATGCGGATTTCAGGGAGCCAACTATTTCATCCGGGTATTCAAACGCAAATATGGCTGTCCTCCGCTTCAATTCAAAAAACTCTTTCATAAGGGAATGTTTCAACAGGAAAGTATTTGAGTGCTATTTTTTTACAGCAGAAGACTACATCCGGAACCTCTTTCAGTGATAGAATAAAACGGGTTTCATTTGAAGGAGGGATTGGTTTTGAGCGATCGGGTCAGCAGTATCAGAAAAAAGGAAGTGCATTATAGTAATTTCATCAAGGCGGTCACCCGAAAAGGAAAACCGGACTATCTTCCATTCTATGAACATGTCGCCAGCGGAGGCTTTATGGATGCCAGGCGGAAAAGCGCACCCGGTTTCACGGTGTCAGACGATAATCTTGAAAAATACGTAGACACCTGGGTGGGAATGGGTTTTGATGTAATACCCATCGAAGTGGCTCCTTCCTTTCCTATGCCCAAAGTAGAACATACTCCCGGTGCGCTCAGCCGTACCAGCGAGGAAAGCGTGGTTTTCACCTGTCGGGAAGACTTTGAAAAGTATGCCTGGCCGGATGAATCCAATCCCTTTAACAGTACTGTTTTTGAGAAGGCCGCCAAATTTTTGCCGGAGGGGATCAAACTGGTGGCTGGAGCGGGCGGAGGACCCTACGAATGGGCGGCCAAAATGATGGGAACCATCGGCATGTCCTACCTGTTGGCAGATGATCCGGAACTTGTGGGTATGATCTTTCAAAAAATCGGAGCGATCCATGTGGCCTGCAACCGGATCCTGGCCCAAATGGACTTTGTCTGCGCCCAGCGGCAGGGGGATGATCTTGGCTTTAAAACCTCCACATTCCTGCCGCCGCATCTTTTGCGCGCATATGTATTTCCTGTTTACAGGAAAATGGCGGAAACGGCACACCAGGCCGGCCGGCCTTTCATCCTTCATTCCTGCGGGAATCTGAAAGATGTTTATGAAGACATCATCGATTGCGGAGTGGATGCCAAGCATTCCTTTGAAGAAACCATCCTGCCGGTTTATGACTTCAAGGCAGCCTATGGGGACCGGATCACCCCGCTGGGCGGCCTGGATGTGGATTTCATCTGCAGAAAATCCAGGGAAGAAATTCGGGAATATACCATCAAACATATAGAAAAATGTTTCTACGACGGTCATTGGGCACTGGGGACCGGAAACTCGCTCACCAACTACATGCCCGTGGAAAATTACATAACAGTACTGGAAACCGCTATAGAAATTACCGGCTAGCCAGGATCTCCAATACCTGCCATTCGGCCATTCCCTGCGGTATAGAGAGCGCATAGGAACAGGTTTGATCCGACCATACAGCGAGGTAGATCAAATCCCCGCGGCCTTTGAGCGTGACCTTCATTCCTGCGGCAGTTTGGGTTTTTTGGACAGGGTATTCATTGTAATCCCCGCTGATGTCTTCGCTGCCCTGGGCGGTCCGGTACACGATCACATTCACACCGTCCGAATAGGTGAGCTGCGCCACTTCGCGGTCGATACTGCCGATTTTTTCAACTTTATACTGCGACGGCATGCGGGCAGGCAGATTCACCTTGAATCGTACGGCTTCCTGCAAAGCCTCCACGTCGGTATATTCCTGCCAGGGGTTCACTACCCCGGGATTGGAGTCCGGGTGCTTTGGGCCTGTATGCAATGAAAAAAACACCAATCCGGATAATACAAGAACAAGGCAGGCAGCCACAGCATAAACTATCCGAACCGGCATCCGCCAAGGGTTCCTGCGATGCCTTCGATCCTTCTCTTCCTGGATCCTGCCGGATTCATTCTCCAGGTTCGTCATGATCCTTTTTTCC
>DOHE01000021.1 GCA_003535395.1 Clostridiales bacterium
ACAGAAGTTTTCTGGAACCATCGTGATGTTTTTGACCAGGAATCCGCTACCCTGATGAAGGACAGGGCCATCGACAATATGACGCGTTATACGGCAACGGTCGAGGAGTCCAAGGAAATCAACAGCCGCCACAACGGCATGCCGAAAATCATCATCTCTGCCAGCGGCATGTGCGATGCAGGCCGGATCAAACACCATCTGAAGCACAATTTATGGCGCCCGGAATCCACTGTTCTTTTTGTGGGTTACCAGGCCAGGGGCACATTGGGGCGCTCATTGGTGGATGGTGCGAAACGGGTCCGAATCTTCGGGGAGGAAATCAGCGTCAAAGCCCGGATCGAGATGTTTGAGGGATTTTCCGGGCACGCCGACCGTGAAGGGCTGCTGTCCTGGCTGGGAGCCATGCGTCATAAGCCGGCCCGGGTGCTGCTCATCCACGGAGAGAAAGGATCCATCGAGAGTCTGGCGGAAACCATCCATAAGGATTTCCATATTGATGTGACCATCCCGGAATACGCCCAGAGCGTCACCCTGGGACTGGAGGTTGCGGACAAGCGCCTGGCGGTGATGGAGACCGGCAGGTATGCCAGCCTGGCCGCCGTTCATATGCTGGAGATCCTCCGGGAGGAGTTTGCCAGCACCATGGAAAGCCTGCACCGGGAACTGAAAAGGGCGGCTACCGAGGAGGAGATCTCCGTTGTAACCGCCCGCATCCAGGATATCGAGAACCGGCTCAAACTCTCAGAAACTCTTTGAGACGTGCCAGTTGACGGATCCACTTACTTCCAGCAGGAACAGATCCAAATGATAATGCACCCGAACATTTCCATCCAGGCGCCAGTCGCCGGTGGACCGGGTAAGTTTTGCATCTGCTCCCACACTGGCGTGGATGATCCGATATTTCTTGCCGGCAACCTTGATGCCGCCCTCCAGGCCGCCTTCCAGCCATACAAAGAGCACCAGGTCGCCTGAGTCGAAGTAGTATTCGCCGCCGCCTCCCACATACAGGTAAGCCCGGAAGTAAACGATGGCGATGGTGATATCCCCGGTGTCGTACCCGAACATCATCTGGGCTTTCACATAGCTGTCATCCGGAAGTTCCGAATCCCGGAGTGTGATGCCAAAGCCCCCTGTGAACCCGCTCATGCTGGCCTGCAGCATCTGGGGATACCCGATCCGCACTTCCCAGAACCTTGGACTCATTTCAAATCCCAGATCCCCGGAGACCTTGCAGCCATACATGCCAAAGTCATACAGACTCAAACTGAATTTGAAAGTCCTCTCCGGGTGGGAATAACTGATGCGTGCCCGGCCCATGTGTTTGTAATTCTTGGACGTGATCAGCGACTCGATGGTAGCAGGGCCGTAGTAATCCCCTCCCATGGCTACCACCGGGCCTTTTTCAACTACCAGAAAAATATTTCGCACCTCACCCAGCTTCACACCATCCATGCTCAGGTACATCCAGGCGGTGGCGGCGAAGAAGTAGTTGCCGCCGCTGGTGCGGTTGACACTCAGGTCGTCGATGGACTTGAAAAATCCGTCTTTGCTGTCCGGGAAGGTGTAACCTTCTTCCTTGTCGTAGTCAAGGTCCAGGTTGTAACCGATGACTCCGGTGATATCGTTCAGGTTGCCGAATCCAAAGGGGATGCCGCCGGCGGGGTCATGGTAGTAGATGCCCAAAGCGAAGTAATAGCGCTTCAGGGACTTGTCATATCCCATGCGGGTCGCGGTTTTCACCGGTACGGCTGCCAGGAGGCTGCCTGCTGAATTAAAGGCCATATCCAGAGAATCGGTATTGTATTCCACCAGATCTCCGTCGGTGGAAGTGACCGCAGGCGTCATGACGGACTGTACTTTCGCGAATCCCTCGAATTCCATGTTCAATTTGGATTTGCACTCTTCGTATTGGATCTGGGGAGAGGAGAAAGCGTTGCTGATGGCAATGCGATCGAAATTGTCGTTATTGTCCATGGCCAGGTTGTCGGACAGCTGCATTCCTCCCCACAGCGTCAGCCGGGTCTGGTAAAAGTTGATGGCAGGCTGGAGCTTGCTCTGAACGGGCAATCCTTTTTTCACCATGTCCCGGTTCAGACCGTTAAGGGTGATATCCGGGACGGAGAAGGCCGGCATGGCGAACTTGCCTGTCACCAGAGAAAGAGCCCGCACATCCATATCAAAATCATGGAAGCTGACCCGGAAGGGCTTGTCAAACAGGGCAGTGCCGTAAAGTTTTTCCGGGTTCCCGGCCTCGGTGAGGCGTTCCATGTCCGAAGGAATCACCAGTTCATGGAACTGCAGGTCCGCCTGCTCCAGTTTTCCGTCAAATTTCAGGTCCAGGGTACCGTCCATGTGAAGACCGTCTTTCTGCAAAGAACCGCTTAAGATCTTGATCAGCACATTTCCGGTCCCGGCGGGGTCAAACTTTTCCGTTTCCGCTACAGAACACACCAGCTTCCCGGTTTCCTTGCTGGTGTACAGGCGGACCTTGGCCCGCTGGTAGCCGAATACGGGAATACCCACCTCTCCCTGTATCTCCAGGTTCACCTTGTTCGCGTAGACATCCAGGTAGATCAGGTTTACGATCACATCCTGGAACCCGCCCAGGGCGTCCCCGAAGTTCACCGGGATGCCTTCCTCGGAGTAGGCCTGATTTTGATAGAAAAAGCCGTTGCGGTCATAGAGCAGTTCACCCGGAGTCAGGCTGAACAGTACGCGGGTGTTGGCTTCTGTTTTCACATAAGCGGGGGGCAAGCCAACCCGGCCATTTTTCACGACGATGCCCATCCAGTCCGCCGCCTTGACGTCTTCCGGCGCTTCCCCGTCGTAAGCTTCGGTACGGGTCAGATCCAAAGCCACCTTGCCCGGCGTAATGCCGATCTCTTCGTCCGTATTGCCTACCAGCGCCGGGGTCATGGTGGTTTCTGGCACGAGAAATCCTTCCCCGCCCCAGTTCGGCTCGGAAAATGGCACCGTGGACAGGGTTTCCTGGATGGCTATGTTCATAGGCAGAACTTTAAGTGCACTGGACTGGATCCTTCCAGCCAGATAATACATCCCCTCATCCACAGCTGTCTTCTGTTCCGAAGTCAGCTGTACCGATGCCGGAGCGGCTGAGAGCAGTGCGCTGTGCACCCGGCCTTCCAGCACGGGCTTGATTTCCCGGGACAGGTCAACCGGCAGGGAATCCTCAAAGGTATCAAAGGGCAGCAGCACCTTGCCGGAAATGCTGCTTTGGGCCGGGTCCGCCACACCGGCATGATACACCAGTTTGGCCTGGGTGACCCGGACCCCCAGCCCGGCAGGGATCACCAGCCGGACCACCTGGGTTCCCGCGAGGTTCATGGTTCCGGTAAGCCGGCCTTCCCGGTCAAAGGCCACAACCGGGTAGGAAAGGCGCAGCGCTTTGTTGTCCAGGGTCTCGGTACCCAGGTTGTTCTCTGCGATCCCATTGAACAGGGTGACAAAGGCACTGGGTGTGCCGACATTTACCACCATGGAATCCGCTTCGGCAAAGGTAAGGTTCATATAATGGAAGGAAGGCATTTCCGGCAGCCGGATGCTGCCTGACGAATTGATCTCCGCATCCTTAAAGTTGATGACATACAAGTCCCCGAACAGGCTGGTGTTTTCGGAGTTTTTCACATACCCTGTGGCGGTGGCCAGCTTGCTGGCGGTATTGATGTTGATGCTGCTTATGTATACCCCGGTCTGTTCAAAACTTACCGGCTGCTTTAACCGGACACTTCCGGAAGTGATATTCAGTCCGTCCCGGGTGGTAAAGGCAAGATCCACCTCCACTTCAATGTCTTCGCCCAGTTTCAGCATTACCGTTCCGGAACGCCTGTCCTGGATCTCCCGGGTGACGCCCGTGAGGGTGAATCCTTTGATGTACAGGGTATTGGGCAGGGTGATCGGGGGCAGTACAGTGATGTTGGGCTGGAAGGGCTGGAACACACCGAGCCCCAAGGCCAGGTCCACCCCGCTGCCCATGCCGCCCATGCCGCTGTCTCCCGTTCCGCTGCCGTCCCCGCGGCTGAGGAGACCCGCCCCGCTGCCGTCCCCGCGGCTGAGGANNCCGTCCCCGCGGCTGAGGAGACCCGGGACCACGATTTTTATATTCTGGCTGGGGATCAGGAAGTCCAGAGACTTCTGCACCTTGACGGATGCAGAGAAATCCGACAGGTAGCCGCCGGTGTCCACGACCTTCACCTTGTACCAGTTCTCCGCATAGATGTCCGCCGCCATGTCGGTGAATTCCGGTTCGGTAAGCAGGGGACTGGCCTGGTAGTAGGTGTCATTATCCGAGCGGGCCTTGTACACGATGTATCCGGCGATATATTCCCGGTTTTTGTCCGCAGGCAGATTGGGCTCCACCGCTGTGTTCCAGGTGATATAGGGCTTGCCGGTGCGGTCGCTGACAGAACCCTTGACTCCGGTCACCGGTGGAAAGGGCTGGGATTTGCGGGGGGATACATTCACAGGATCCGGCCGCCCGGAGCCCAGGCCGTCGTCATTCCAGGCCTGGACCGTATACAGGTAGGTATCCCCGAAAGTCACATCCTCATCCACGAAGCTGAACATGCCGGTCGAGGGCTGGCCCAGGGGAATCTCCATTTCCTTTACCTTTTCCCACAGCACCAGCTTTGCGATATCCTCC
>DOHE01000315.1 GCA_003535395.1 Clostridiales bacterium
CAGCCCTGCATGTGCTGCAAGGATTTTTTGTGTCATGGTCATTCCCATGATATCCCTCCTGCCTGAAGATCCATTTTTCATTATCGAAGATTTGGTTCCACTTTCCCATTATAAACAGGACGAACCCGGAGGTCTTCCTGTTGTTTGCCCAATTTTCCGGGATTTTTCATGGTTTTTGACCCCTCCGGCAGGTCAGGGGAGTCATCCCCCGCTGTTTTCGGAAAATTTCGCAGAACCGCTGCTGGCTTGAAAATCCGACCTGATGAGCGATCTCCCCTACTTTCAGTTCTGTATCCAAAAGCAGCTGCTCCGCTTTGTCTATCCGAAGCTTCAGGATATAGCTCAAGGGGCTCATGCCTGTGACTTCCCGGAAAGCCCGGGTAAAATAACTGTGGCTTAAAAATACATACCGGGCCACCTCCCCGGGGGAAATCTCTTCTGTATAACGGGATTCCATATACCGGATGGCCTGGGCGATGAGAGGGCGCACCCGGGAGGATTTGCCCCGGAGGCTGTCTTCCCAGGCCATCTTCAAAGCGCGGGAGAGCAGCACAAACATCTCCATGATGAGCAGATAATTTAAAAATTCGCTGCCCGGCTCCGTATGCTCCCTTTCCCGGAGGATGCGGTGCAGCAGACTGATGATCTCGTTTTTTTCATTAAGCCTTAGGGTGATGTAGTCGCCGAACTCCCCTCCCTGCACGAAATTCAAAAAATCCTCCAGGGAAACCTCGGAATACCCGGTATTGGGGCTGTTTTCGAATTTGAAGCCCATGACAGTAAATTCGCAGCCGCCGGGAGACTTGACGATAAACTTGTGGAGACGCTCCGGCTTAATAATGACTACATCGTTAGGTTCCAGGTCCACCGGCTGCCCGGCGATATGGAAAACTGCATCGCCCTTTTTCATATACACCATTTCAAAATAGTCATGCCGGTTGGGATCCATGGACCAGGAGGCATCAAAGACTCTTTCAATGGTATGGATAATAAAAGGGAGGCAGTCCGCGGTTTTCAGCAGCCCCTCCCAGGCTTTGGGAAGCATTCCTGTGCCGGCGGCGTGCTTTGATTGTTCCATGTCCACATTCTAGACCTTCTTCAGGCTTTCTGTCAATTCTGCAGGAAAATTTGCTTTTCAATATTTCAAGATGTATAATTTCGCATTATGGACAGATTTATGAAGACGAAAGTGATCGCCATCCTGGGGGTGGCTGCGAATATTGTGCTTCTTGTGGTCAAACTGATCGTCGGGTTTTTGGGAAACAGCCATGCCATGATCGCCGACGGCTTCAACAGTGCCGGAGACGTGTTCGCCTCCTTCATGACCTATGCGGGCAACCGGATCGCCAGCAAACCTGAGGATGAGGATCATCCCTACGGCCATGGCAAGGCGGAATACATTTTTTCCCTGATCATCAGCTTTTCTATGATGCTCATTTGTCTGCAGATTTTTACCAGTGCCGCAGGATCCATCCTGCACAGGGAAGCGCTTGAATTTTCCTGGTGGCTGCTGGGTGTCGCGATTTTTACCATTATCACCAAGCTTTCTTTGTACCTGTATGCCCGCAAAGCCAATCAGCAGATGGAAAACCTGCTGGTGACTGCCAATGCGGAAGACCACCGGAACGACATCTTCGTCACCTCTGCCACACTGCTGGGCATTCTTTTCAGTCAACTGGGGGTCTATTGGATGGACGGCCTGGCCGGGATTGGGATCTCGGTTTGGATCGGTTATACGGGGGTGCGTATTTTCATGAGCTCCTATCATGTGCTGATGGACACAGACATGGATGAAAGGCTGAAAGCGGAGATCACGGAAGCCATTTCCACCGTGGAAGGTGTGGATCATATCGATCATCTCACCTCCAGACCCGTGGGCATCCGCCGGCTGGTCATCGTAAAGGTTTCCGTATGCTGCGAGATGACTCTGCACGAAAGCCATGGCGTCGCCGCCCGCATACGGGAAAAGCTTCATTCCATGAAAAACATCCAGGACACAGTGGTACATATCAATCCTGTGGATCCGGTCTGAGCCGGAAGAAATTGATTATCAAGGAGATTGCCCATGTCTGCTGATAAAGTGCCCGTATCTGAATTGACATCCCGGATGATCCGTTTTCGTGCCCGGATGACACAGATGGATCCGGAATGGCGCCTTGCAGTAATCTTCAGCAAAGTAAACCAGTATTACTTTACCGGCACCCTGCAGGACGGCATGCTGCTCATCCCCCGGGATGGAGAGGCGGTCTACTGGGTGCGCAGAAGTTATGATCGTGCCTTGATAGAGTCCGAATTTTCCGGGATCCGCCCCATGGAAAGCTACCGGGACGCTGTGGCAGGGCCTTTGGCTGCGACAGGGCCTTTGGCTGTGGTTGGAGCTGCGGTCGGGACCGCTGCCGGATCTGCGGCCGCATCATCCTTGCCCCATGTACACTTTGAGACAGAAGTGGTGCCCATGGCAATGGTGCAGCGTTTTCGCAAATACTTTCCCTTTGACGAGGTCAGAGCTGCAGATCCGGCTCTGTCGGCAGTGCGCGCTGTGAAGAGCCCCTGGGAACAGGAACGGATGGTCCGCTCCGGCCTCATCCACCGCCGTGTGCTGGAGGAGCAGATTCCCCGTTTCCTTACAGAAGGCATGAGCGAGGCGGACCTGGCAGTGGTGCTTTTCAACTGCATGATGGCAGAAGGATATCACGGAGTTTCCCGGTTCAGTATGTTTGATACGGATATGAGTTTCGGACATATCGCCTTCGGAGAAAACTCAATCTATCCCACTTCCTTCAATGGCCCCGGCGGGCACGTGGGATTAAGCCCGGCGGCTCCCGTCATGGGGAGCCGTGAACGCAAGCTGCGCCCGGGAGATCTTGTATTCATGGACATTGGCTGCGGCTTTGCAGGATATCACACGGACAAAACCATGCTGTATCTTTATCGGGGGAAACTCTCCCCTGAAGCAGCAGCGGTCCATCAGACCTGTAAAAACATCCAGGATGACATCGCTTCCCGACTCCGGCCCGGTGTCACTCCGGCGGAGATTTACCGCTCCGTGATGGAGAGACTGGATCCGGGTTTCCAGAAGGGCTTCATGGGTTACGGGAAACGACAGGTAAAGTTTCTGGGGCACGGGATCGGGCTTACAGTAGATGAACTTCCCGTCATCGCCGAAGGTTTTCTGGAGCCACTGGAACCCGGCATGGCTTTCGCTGTGGAACCCAAAAAGGGTGTTGCTGGAACGGGGCTGCTGGGCGTGGAGAATACATTCCTGGTCACTCCCGGTGAAGCCCAGTGTCTTACCGGCAACAGTTTTGGCCTGATCCCCGTTGGGTAGGTTTGATCATATTTTGCTGCAGATCAAGGCACGGGTATGATCAAAGCGGTATTTGCGCTTGCCCTGACTCTTTTTGCTCAGCAAACATTTTGGCCTTGCGCATCACTTCCAGCAGTTTTCCTGTTTCCTGGTATACGATCTGCCGGTCAGCGCTCATCAGCTTGAGTTCTACGATCCCTGGCCCAAAGTGTTGGGAATAGGCGCTGAAATAGACCCGGTACCGTTGCCGCAGCACATCCAGCACTGCGTTGACCTCGTCATTGAACCGTTCCTGCATCTGTGTCCCCCCTGCAAGTGACTGACTCCTTACAGCATATGCAGAAGGGTCGCCGGACTTGAAAAACAGACTTGAAAAAATCGAAGCGATTCTCCCGCTTTTGTATAATCGTGATATAATAATAGCGGCCCATGCCTGAACGACCCTGACCGTACAGACTGGCCTGGCGATTGCGGAGGGATCTTTTTTGACTGAACCTTTTCTGGAATCCATGATGACACCCACCGGGCAGAACCCCAGCCCGTTTTTTTGCTTTGTCGGCGGAAGCAGGACCTCCTACCATGCAGCTCCCCACTGGCACTATTATATGGAGTTGATCCAAGTGCTGGAAGGACATGCAGAAATGACAGCGGGAGGTGAGCGTTACGTCCTCGGGCAGGGCGACCTTCTTCTGGTCGGTCCCCGGGAGGTGCATACTGTCAAAGCGCCGGATGGAGTCAATTTCAGCCATTTGGTGCTGAAATTCCACCCCGATGTCATTACCGCTTCATCCCATATGACATTTGAAGCCAGATACATCGTTCCCTTCATCCTGACCACCTTGCGGCACAACAAGGTGATCCGGTTCAAAGACATTGAAAATACGGATATCCCGTCTATTCTGAAGGACCTTCGACAGGAATGCCGGGAAAAGGAATACGGCTATGAGATCGCAGTCTATACGGATATCGCCCGGATTTTTCTTTGGATGATCCGATTCTGGAAAAATCGGGGGGTTCATCCGTCCGATCCCTACCCCCTGGGAGAAGAAGACTTAAAAAATCTGGAAAAGGTATTCGATCATGTAGACAAAAATTTTCAGGAAAATCTCACCGCCGGGGCGGCGGCGCGGCTGTGTAAAATGAGTCCGGCCTGCTTCTCCAGGTTTTTCAAAAAACAGACCGGCAAAACATTTAAGGGGTATGTGAACTACATCCGGATCATCGAAGCCCAGAAGCTGCTGCTTTCCACGGATAAAAATGTCACCCGCACAGCCATGGATATCGGATACTCCAATGTGAGCTACTTTATCCGGCAGTTCCGCCTCTATTGCGGCGTGTCCCCCAAGAAATTCAAACAAAATCCGGGATCATCCTGAAACCTGGCCTGCACAGCGTTTTCCATCCCAGCAATAAGTGCAGACCCGGCAGGCCGGCAGGCCGATGGCCTCGATCATGCTTTCCTTGGTCTGATACTTAAGAGTGGTCAGGTTCAGGCGCTTACTGATCCGATCCACCATCCGTGCGTATTTTTCCGTGCCGGCATCCAGGTATGGATCCAACGGGTCCATATCCCTGCCTTCCAATTCCCGGATGGCCTGCCTCGCCGCCAGGTCCATCTCCGACCGGGACCTGGAAAAATTGAGGAATCTGCATCCGTAGATAATCGGCGGACAGGCAGCCCGCATATGTACTTCCTTGGCCCCGTAATCATAAAGCAGCTCTGCCGTTTCACGAAGCTGGGTGCCGCGGACAATGGAATCA
>DOHE01000305.1 GCA_003535395.1 Clostridiales bacterium
GGGCCTTCCGGGGTCTCGATGGGACACATTCTGCCGTAATGGGAATAATGCACGTCCCGCACTTCGAATCCGGCCCTTTCCCGGCTCAGACCGCCGGGACCCAGTGCGCTGAGCCTTCTTTTATGGGTCAGTTCCGCCAGCGGGTTCGGCTGGTCCATAAACTGGGACAGCTGGCTGCTGCCAAAAAACTCCTTGATAGCCGCAGCAACGGGGCGGATGTTGATCAGAGCCTGGGGGGTCACGATATCCATATCCTGAATGGTCATTCTCTCCCGGACGACCCGCTCCAGCCGTGTAAGTCCGATGCGGAACTGATTTTGAAGCAGCTCGCCCACAGACCGGAGCCTCCGGTTCCCCAGATGGTCGATATCATCCGTGGAACCGATCCCATGCACCAGTCCGATCATATAGTTGATGGAAGCCAGGATATCCTCCTGCAGAATATGCTTGGGCACCAGTTTCTCTATATGTCCCCGTATGGCAATTTTCTTTTCCTCGTCAGTTCCTAAGCCTTCCAAAAGATCCACAAGGGACGGATAATGCACCCTTTCCAGGATCCCCAGTTCCTGCGGATCAAAATTCACATATTTTGACAGGGATACGGTATGATTGCCGATGATCTTCACAGGTATGCCTTCCACCAGGACCCGCACCTCATTGATCCCGGAATCCTGGATCTCCCACGCTTTCTGCCGGGTAATGATCTCCCCTGCAGAGACAAAGACCTCTCCAGACTCCCGGTCCGCAATGTCGTCTGCGGTGATCTGGCCTGCGATCCGGGTTGCCAGGGCCAGTTTCTTGTTAAATTTAAACCTCCCAAATTTAGCCAGATCATACCGTTTGGGATCAAAAAACAGATTGTTTATGAGGGTCCGGGCACTGTCCACCGTAGGGGGCTCGCCAGGGCGGAGCCTCTTGTAAATTTCGAGCAGGCCTTCATCCATGTTCTTGGCATTGTCCTTCTGGATGGTGGCCGTAATATTCTCCTCTTCACCGAACAGATCGATGATCTGCTGGTCCGTACCATACCCCAGTGCCCGGATCAAAACGGTCAGAGGCAGTTTTCGGGTCCTGTCGATGCGCACATACATCACATCGTTGGAATCTGTTTCATATTCAAGCCAGGCACCCCGGTTGGGGATGACCTGGTTGGCAAACAGTTTCTTACCGGTGCGGTCGTGGTCAAAAGTAAAATATACGCCAGGAGAACGGACCAGCTGGCTGACGATGACCCGTTCTGCCCCATTGATGACAAATGTACCGTTTACGGTCATCAGGGGGAAATCTCCCATAAAGATGTCCTGTTCCTTGATCTCACCGGTCTGCCGGTTGGTAAGCCTGACCCTCACGCGCAGAGCAGCCGCATAAGTGGCATCTCTTTCCTTGCATTCTTCAACGCTGTATTTGGGCGTATCGTCAAGTTTGTAATCGATAAATTCCAGCATCAGGTTTTCAGCAAAATCCATGATTGGAGAAACATCCCTGAAAACCTCTCTTAATCCCTCTTCAAGAAAATTGGTGTAAGATTTCTTCTGCACCTCGATCAGGTTTGGAACATCCAAAACCTCTTCGATCTTGGAATAGCTCATTCTCACATTCCGGCCAGCCTTGATGGGATGGATCATCAACGTATCACCTCATATTGAATTATCGCCGCTCTTGCAGCCGCTTAATCAAATTGTCCTTGCGGCTCAAGGAACTGCATGGTATAATCTCTCTATGAACCGTTTCGGAAAAGCCGATTTTGTCCATTCTGATCAACATGCAATGGTTGATTATATCATTTGTGTCCTCTTTCTGTCAACAACCAATTGTGATCGCAGTTTTTGCAATTTCTGCAGGTTTTGATGCGCATTAAGTCCCGGTCCCGTTTTTCCAGTTCAGCATGCCGCCTTTCATCACATACAAGCGAGAAAACCCTTCCCGCTCCAAAAGTTTGGCTGCGACTGATGCCCGGCCGCCGGAACGGCAGATGATTACTGCCGGTTTGTCCCGGTATTTGCTGATCTCACCCGTCCGCATCCCAAGAACACCCAACGGGATGTTTACCACTCCCTCGATCCTGCCGGGAGGAGCTGTCAGTTCGGCGGGTTCCCGAACATCCAGCAGTAGTATCTCCTTCTTCATCTCCATCCATTCATAAAGCCCGGCGGGTGTTATCTCTGCAACGCCCTGGGTTCCGGGTTCCGGTTCCCGGGTCCCTCCCACCTCACAGGCAGGCATGTCTTTGGGGATATAGGCCGCGTGGGGGTCACGGGTACAGCTGTAATTTGCCTCAAGAACATCCTTCATCCAGTCTGCCGGCCCCAGTTTCAGCTCCTCGAGCATTCGAATGAAAGCTCCCTTGTCCCGGTATTGCAAAAAAGGATTCAGTGCATACTGGTTTTTGAGGGAAGAAGGTTTCCGTCCATGGTATTCATGGGCCGGCAGGACCAGGAGATCCTCCGGCAGCTCTTTAAGTTTTTGAAAGCTCTCCCAGTGTGTTCCCGGGTCTCCTCCGGGGAGATCATCCCGGCCGGCGCCCCCGTCTTCCAAAAATAAAAAATCTCCGGTAAACAGGCAGTGGCCCGCCCAAACACTCAGTGAATCCTTCGTGTGCCCTGGCGTATGCAAAAATCGGAAGATTATGCCGTTCAGAGTCAGTTCTGCCCCGTCCTCCACCCGATCGGTGACACAGGCCGGAGCTGCATCCCGGTGCATGATATACCTGCAGCCCGTGGCATCGATCAGCCTGCCCGCTGCAGAAATGTGATCTGCATGGGAATGGGTATCGATGATGAAGGTAAGGATCATTCCTTCATTTTTTATCATATTGATGTATCCATCTGCCTCATCGATCACCGGGTCCACCAGGATGACCTCTTTCATTCCTTCTCCGCGAATAAGATAGGTAAGGCAATTCCCTTCATTCAGCTGCTGTATCTGCATATTCCCTTCCTCCCGTTCAAAGTGGAAAAGGGGACGGCTCTGCCAAGGCGGACCGAAGCAGAGCTGTCCCTCTCAATAAGGCCTGAAGCAACTGCTCCAGGTTTGTGTACGATTATTTTATTTCGACGGTCGCTCCCGCTTCTTTTAGCATGCTTTCCGCAGATGCAGCTTCTTCTTTGGAAACATTTTCCTTTACCGGCTTGGGAGCATTGTCTACCAGGTCCTTGGCTTCTTTCAAACCAAGTCCGGTGATCTCGCGGACAGCCTTGATCACCTTGATCTTCTCGGCGCCTATTTCTTTCAGGATCACCGTGAACTCTGTCTTCTCCTCAACAGGAGCAGCAGCCTCGGCAGATGCCGGAGCAGCGGCGACCGCCACAGGAGCGGCGGCGGATACGCCAAATTCTTCTTCCAGGGCTTTTACCAGTTCCGACAGTTCAAGCACTGTCATTGCTTTCACTTCTTCAATCAACTTTAAAACCTTTTCACTTGCCATTTTACATTCCTCCTGATTCATTCATCCAAAATTGAGATTCATTCCGTTGGTCAACATCATGCTTTTTGTTCCGCGACAGCTTTAAGAGCAACAACCAAACCACGAAGGTTGGCATTGAGCACATTGGCCAGGCCATAGACGGGGGATTTCAATCCACCCAGGACCCTTGCAACCAATACCTCCCTTGGCGGCAGTTCCGCCAGCGCTTTGATGCCGTCAGGGGTAATCACTTTTCCTTCCACGATACCTGCCTTCAGGCTGAACTTTTCATGTTTCTTTGCAAACTCGGCAAGAGTTTTTGCCGGAGAAACAGGATCTTTGTCACTGATTGCCATAGCAGTCGGCCCTTCCAGGTAGGGAATGATATCTTCCAGGCCGTTTTCCCTTGCTGCAAATCGGGTAATGCTGTTTTTCACAACCTTATACTCGATCCCGGCTTTTCGCAGTGCAGCGCGCATCTCCGTGTCCTGTGCCACGGTAAGGCCTCGATAATCCGCCAAAATAACCGCCTTGGCGTTTCTCACTTTTTCAGCCATAGCCTTAACCGCTTCTTTCTTCTGTTCAAGGATCTTGCTGTTGGGCATTTTCTGTTCACCTCCTTCATCATGATTCCTCTCCGGCACTTGCCAAATGCCGGAAAATACAAACCCCGCGCACGTCTCCAAGGACATGCACGGGGAAAAAACCGTACATAGGCTGCAGTTACTGTCTGCGTTCCTCGGCAGGACGTCTTGACGTTTATGACCTGATTTTAAGGTCTCCTGCTGTCTTTGGCGAAGCGATTATATATCATGGGTCTGGTTTTGTAAATACATCCCGGCAACAAACCAACCGTAAACCGGCATCCCGGCAGCAAACCATCCGTAAACCGGCAGCAAAAGTCATCTGCACATGTCTGCGTTGCCGGACCGCTCCGGGTCAGGTTTTCGGTTCCGCGGACTTCTGGGCATTCACCTTGATGCCGGGTCCCATGGTGGATGCCAGTACCACGCTTTTCAAATACTGGCCCTTGGCCGCTACTGGTTTGGCCTTGATCACGGCATCCAGCAGTGTGCGGAAGTTCTCGGCCAGTTTGTCTACTCCAAAAGACACTTTGCCGATCCGGCAATGGATAATATTTGTTTTGTCCAAACGATATTCGATTTTGCCGGCCTTGATGTCCGCGATCGCCTTTGCGATATCCATAGTGACAGTACCGGTCTTCGGGTTGGGCATCAATCCCTTCGGGCCCAACACTTTTCCAAGACGTCCCACCACACCCATCATATCCGGTGTAGCGATGACGACATCAAAATCAAACCAGTTTTCACCCTGGATCTTGGCTACCAAATCCTCAGCCCCTACGTGATCTGCTCCACTCGCCTGAGCTTCTGCGACCTTGTCCCCCTTCGCAAAAACTAAGACCCGTACAATCTTGCCGGTTCCATGAGGAAGGACCACAGTTCCGCGGACCTGCTGGTCTGCATGCCGGGAATCGACACCTAACCGCATATGCGCTTCCACTGTCTCGTCAAATTTGGCCGGTGCTGTTTTGATCAGTAAATCAATGGCTTCCGCCACGTCATAGTATTTGGTTTTGTCGACCTGCTTGACACTTTCCTTGTATTTTTTACCTCTGAACATATGTTTTCACTCCTTTGTGGTAAAATTTCCTGCGGAGGGCCTGCCCTCCTCCCACATGAACTTTCAGTCTTCTACAACGATCCCCATGCTCCGGGCGGTCCCTGCCACCATGGAAGCAGCCGCTTCCAGGCTGGAAGCGTTCAAATCCGGCATTTTCAGTTCGGCAATCTTTCGAACCTCTTCCTTGCTGATTTTTGCAACTTTTTCACGGTTTGGCTTGCCGGATCCGCTTTCGATTTTGCATGCCTTCTTTAACAGAACGGCTGCAGGCGGAGTCTTTGTGATAAAGGAAAATGTACGGTCTGCATAGATGGTGATGACCACGGGTATAATCAACCCGATGTCCTTGGCAGTCCTTTCATTGAATTCCTTCACAAACTGACCCATGTTCACGCCGTGCGGTCCCAAGGCTGGTCCAACCGGTGGGGCAGGGGTCGCTTTGCCCGCTGCGATTTGAAGTTTCACATATGCGGAAATCTTCTTTGCCATTACAATCCACCTCCCAAATCCTTAAATGATTTGTATCTGTTCAAATTCAAGTTCAACAGGCGTTTCTCTGCCGAACATTGAAACAGAAACCCTGACTTTTTTCTTTTCCGTGTTGATGTCATCCACCACACCGATAAAGTTTTCCAGCGGTCCGGATGTGATCCTGACACTGTCCCCCACCTTATAATCGAATACGGGTTCAAATTCTTCTACGCCCATGATCCGGATTTCTTCCTCTGTAAGGGGCACCGGTTTGGATCCCGGTCCGACGAAACCGGTCACTCCCCGCACATTCCGGACCACATACCATGTATCATCGTTCATGAGCATCTTGATCAGCACATATCCCGGAAAAATTTTTCGTAACGTAGTTTTCCTGCGGCCGTCCTTGATTTCCACCTGTTCTTCCATGGGGACCACGATATCGATGATGCTGTCCTGCATGCTCCTGTTTTCAATGATTCTTTCCAGGTTGGCTTTTACCTTGTTTTCATATCCGGAGTATGTGTGCACTACGTACCACTGGGCATCTTCAACCCCGCCGTTATCTATGAACAACGCTTTGCCCTCCTTCAGCCGCCAAAGGCTACTGTAAACAGCCAGCCGAAAAACGCGTCAAACACCCAGATCACAGCCCCTATCAACAGGCATGCCAGCAACACAGTGGCGGTATTTTGCACCAGTTGCGCCCGGGTCGGCCATATGACCTTTTTGAGCTCACCGCGCACTTCCCTTATGTTTTTTCCGATGGCTGCAAATCCCTTTTTCTTTTCAGTCACTGCCATATGCCAGCACCTCTGTTCCTACTTGGTTTCTTTGTGTTCTGTGTGCTTCCGGCAGAATTTGCAGTACTTGGTGAGCCCGATCCGTTCAGGATCGTTCTTTTTGTTTTTCATTGTACTGTAATTCCTTCTTTTGCATTCACCACATGCCATGGTTATCTGTACTCTCAACTTCTCCACCTCCGTACCGGGAAGAATCCTTGCTGTTTGTGCTTAACACCGCCAGGTCAAATCGCGTTTACCGGCATAAAAAAAAAGCCTTCCCTGTTTCGCAAGGTGTATGCTATCACATCCATATCCGGTTGTCAACAACCATTTCCTGAATCCTCGAATTCACCCGGATCCAGCCAGAGATCGGGGCATGCATCACTGGGCATCCGCCAGTCGGTGCGGGGAGAGAGACTGATACTCCCGATCTTAGGACCGTCGGGGGTACAGGAGCGTTTGAACTGGGAAGCAAAAAACCTCCGGTAAAACAACCGGGCCCATCGGGCAATTTCCCCGGAAGCATACCTGTCTCCAAAAGCAGTTCGGGCCAGAAAAATCACCTTCCTGGGCGGAGCTCCGTACCGGATGGTATGGTAAAGAAAGAAATCATGCAGCTCGTAGGGCCCGATGATCTCCTCGGTTTTTTGGGCGATGCTTCCCGTCCTGTCCGGCGGCAGCAGCTCCGGGCTCACGGGAGTCTCAAGGATGTCCTTTAGAATTTCCTTTACTTCGGCCATATCCTCCTGTCCGGATATCCATTCAATCAGATAACGCACCAGTGTCTTGGGCACTCCGGCATTCACATTATACATTGCCATCTGATCCCCGCCATAAGTGCACCAGCCCAGGGCCATTTCGGACAAATCCCCGGTACCCACTGCCAAAGCTCCCTCGTGGTTGGACAGGTCAAACAGCAACTGGGTCCGCTCCCGTGCCTGAGTATTCTCATAGGCCGCCCCCTCCGGTTCCCCGCAGTGGCCGATGTCCCGAAGGTGCAGGTCACAGGCCTCCTTGATGTCGATCTCCCGGAAATCACATCCCAGCCGGGTGCAAAGGCGCTGAGCATTGCCCATGGTCCGGGCTGTAGTGCCGTAACAGGGCAGGGACAGGGCGACGATATCGTGCATGGGCCGGTCAAGTTTCTTCCCTGCCCGGATGCAAACCAGCAAAGCCAGGGTNNCAGGGTGGAATCCAGACCCCCGGATACATTCACTGCTAATTTTCGGGCACCGCTGTACCGGATGCGTTTGACCAGCCCTGCTGTCTGGATGGACAGGATCTCTTCGCAGCGTTCATCGCGCTCCCGCCTGTTTTCCGGTACGAAAGGAAAAGCTGTCACAGTGCGCATCAGACCGTTGCCTTCATGGAGCGGCATGGGAATATCCACCATCCGGTAATGTCTTGCTCCACTACCATTATTTGCTTCCTGGCCGGCTGCTGTGAAACCCTCGCTTCGGAGCCTGTCACTTGACAACCAGTCCAGGTCTGCATCCACCGTCCAAAGCCGGTTCCCGGTTTCGATCCCGGAACTAAAGACAAGCTCCCTGCCGTTCTCCGCAATCACAGCAGCTCCTGAAAATACTGTATCTGTGGTGGATTCGCCTTCTGCAGCCGATGCATATACATAGGCGGCAATGCATCGGGCAGACTGCTGCCGTACCAGTTCCCTCCGGTAGGCATGCTTTCCGACTGTGGCATTGCTGGCTCCCAGGTTGAGCAGGATCCCTGCGCCTGCCAGTGCCTGAAGGCTGCTGGGCGGAACAGGCATCCAAAGGTCTTCGCAGATCTCGACCCCGATGCGGATTTCCCCGCCGAACCCGCTCCGGATGTGCGTCTTGAACAGCAAGTCATCTCCGAAGGGGATCTCACGGCCAAGGAGAACCACGGTTCCGGAGGTGCCCTTTCCAGGAGTGAACCACCGTTTTTCATAAAATTCCTGATGATTGGGAAGATATGATTTAGGTACCGCACCAAAAATCTCCCCTTTGCAGGATAATACCCCGCAATTGTAGAGCCTTCCATCCTTCCATACAGGCAATCCACAGGCAATGACTGCCGGTACTTCCCGGGAAGCTTCCAGCAAACGGCGGTACGCCTCATGGGCTGCATCCAAAAGCCTGTTCTGATAAAACAGGTCGCCGCAGGTATAGCCGGTGATGCAAAGCTCCGGAAACACGACGACCTGGGATTTGTGTTCCATGATTCCGGAAAGCATGCGGATCATATGCCCTGTATTC
>DOHE01000258.1 GCA_003535395.1 Clostridiales bacterium
CCTCTGTCAGCAGGTCCACCACCATCGTTTTTTCCCGTATGCTCACATTCGGGCGCTTTATCACCACGGAGATCAGCTTGTCCGTCACTTCCTTGCCGGTGGTGTCCCCGGCATGGATGATCCGGTTTTGACTGTGGGCCGCCTCCCGGGTAAGGGCCAGCGAACCGTCCTTGGATCCCCTGTCAAAATTGACGCCGTAGGTGCACAGCGTGTCGATGTTCTCCGCCGCCTCGTTGACCAGTACCCAGACGCTCTCTTCGTCGCACAAACCGGCCCCGGCAAACAGGGTGTCCCGAAAATGCAGCCGGGGGGAATCCTGTTCCCCCAGTGAAACGGCGATACCGCCCTGGGCCAGCACCGAATTGCTCATGTCGATGGCTTCCTTGGTAAGGATGACAATATCCCGGGCGGGATCGATCTCAAGTGCCGTGTAGACCCCGGCTATGCCGCTGCCGATCACGATCACATCGTGCATTTCCTTTCCCAGGTCGTCCGTATCAAAATCCATCAGATATCTGGTTTCATCCATGTGGTTATCCTCCCGCCAGCGCCAGCATGCGCTCCAGGGACTTGACCGCCCGGATCCGGATCTCTTCCGGGACTGTGATGACATGCTTCGTTTCGGAAAGGGCTGTATAGACGCTTGTCAGGCTGATTTTTTTCATGTTGGGGCACACCACGCCGCTGCGCAGCATGTAGAAGGTCTTGTCCGGGCTGTCTTTTTTCAGCCGGTACAATATGCCCATCTCCGTCCCGATAATAAATTCCCTGGCATCGGACTTTCGCGCGTAATCGATGATTTGCTGGGTACTTCCCACAAAATCCGCCAGATCCGTCACTTCCTTGCGGCATTCCGGGTGCACCAGCACCACAGCGTTGGGATGCAGCTGCCTGGCCTTCCGGGTCTCGTCCCCGGTGATCCGGTGGTGAGTAGGGCAAAAACCCTGCCATGGAATCATGTGTTTTTCCGGCACCTGCTCCGCCACCCATCGGGCCAGGTTCATATCCGGCACAAACAGGATCTCCCGGCTCTCCATCGCCCGGACAATCTTCACTGCGTTTGAGGAGGTGCAGCACACATCGCTCTCCGCCTTGACCTCCGCTGTGGAATTGATGTAAGTCACAACTTTTGCATCCGGATACTTCTTTCGGGCTGCCTTAAGATCCTCCGCATCGGCCATGTCCGCCATGGGGCATCCCGCATCCGCCTCCGGAAGCAGCACCGTCTTGTGCGGGGAAAGGATATACGCGCTTTCCGCCATGAAATGCACGCCGCAAAATACGATGATCCTTCGGGGATCATCGGCACAAAACCGGCTCAGCAGGTAGGAATCCCCGACCACATCTGCGATTTCCTGGATCTCGTCCGGCTGATAGCTGTGAGCGACGATGACGGCTTGCTTTTCCTTCCTTAATTTATGTATGCTGTCCACGAGTGCAGCCATATTATCAGAGCCTTTCCGGGGATTTTCCGGTACAGCAAACCCCCCTGGTGTTTCCTTATTCTAATACACACAGGAGGGTTTGTAAACTGCCGGCTCCGCATCCGGCTCCGGATCCGGCTCCGCATCCAGTCGCATCCGGCTGCATCCGGCTCCGCATCCGGCCGAACAACGCTTGCGAGGTTTCCTATTCCTGGTTTGCCAGCGCTTCCAGCAGGGCCACTGCATTTTCCGTAGGGGTCTCCGGCCGGAGGGGTTTGGCCGGGGCCAGGATCAGACCGCCGCCCTTGCCCGCCTCTTTGCACAGCCGGCGCACGGTATGTCGGATCTCGTACGGTGTGCCATAGGGGATGAGGCTCTGACTGCCCAGACAACCATAGAAGGTGATCCGGTCCCCAAACCGCTTTTTAAGTTCCAGGGTATTCATGCCGGCCGCTTCCGGCTGCACACTTTCGAGCACATCCAACCCGATTTCGATGGCATCATCCAGGATGTCCGCCACACTGCCGCAGCTGTGGGACATCACAATCTTGCCCTGCCTGTGCACCTCATCGTAAACCTGTTTCCAGCAGGGTTTGATGAATTCGCGCCACCGGTCCGGGCCCATGGTGACCCCCCTCTGATCCCCCCAGTCGTCCCCGAACAGGAAAGCATCCGCCGGCACATCGGCGCAGGCTCTGACCATGCCCACATACAGCTCGGTGATGCGCGCCGTGAGCTCCCGGTAGAAATCCGGATCGTCCACCATGTCCATGAGAACATTTTCAAAGCCGCGCAGGCGCCAGCTGACCTCAAAAATTCCCCAGCCCATGCCGATGACATGGAATGATTCCGTGTCCGCCTGGATCTTCGGAATGGCCTCCACCTTGTTTTTCAGCACCGGATCCACAAACTTGGATAATGCCGGGAAGTTGTATCCCTTCAAAGTCGGTTCGGGAAGAGGCTGTTTTTCCAGGTGCCAGGGCAGCCGGTCCGTACGCCAGACGGCACCGTACCCGTCCACCCGGTGGGAGCTGTCGGTCTGCACTTCCTGCAGAGTGCTTACCGTTAAGTAACTGGCCATGTATTTGGGCACTTTTTTGCGCCAGTCCGTGCTGCCGTAATATTCTGTCAGCCGCTGGGCCACCTCACTTTCGCAGGCAAAGGTAAAGGGTACCGGGTGCGTATCCCGGTGCTTGATCTGATTCAGTACATAATCACGCAATTTCATAATGCATCCCCCTCATAGCAGTGATCATTTTAGGCTATCGCCGCGGATTTCTGCAAAACATTGCTGTGTTCCTATTTTCTGCCTGCACCGCTGAAAAGTCCATGCACGAAATCACCCGTTTCATTTGCACTTTTTCACCGCTGTCTGCCTGCCCGCCTCATTCATTCAACCCATTTTCTATTGTTTCCGCGCTTCTTCTCCCGTATAATAAACACAAAATCATCGCAGGGGGGATTCTCTTGATCCATGCAAGCGGGTATGCGGACGACGAATATTCCCGCCAAGCCATCTTTCAGGAAGGCGTCTGCGATCCGAAGCATTACCTCCGGATCGTGTGCTGCGGAAGCGACAGTTATATCACTCACTCTGCCCATCTGCACCGGCCCCGGGGGCGGCTGGACTGGCAGCTCATCCTGATGGCGGAGGGCCGGGGGGATTACCTGCTGGACGGAAAAATGTTCCGGGCGAAGAAGGGCGACTGGATCCTGCTGCCTCCGGGGATACTCAATGACTACACCTATCGCCAGGCCAATCAGCCGGAAGTGTTCTGGATCCATTTCACCGGTCACGGAGTGGAGGAAGTGCTGCGCAGTGCGGGACTTTGGGGAAGAAGCCATTTTTACAGCGGGATGCATCCGGAATTTTCAGTGATCCTGAACGGAATCATCCGGGAACTGCAGATGAAACGCCCGTATTATCCTTTGCGGGGCATGGCAGATTTTTTGGGACTGACTGCTCTGCTGGCCCGTCGGGCAGCAGAAGCGCAAACAGGGAACTGTGAAGCGGGCGGCCATGATTTCATTAAAGTTATGGCCAGGATGCAGACCCTGTACAACACGGACACCTCCGTCTGTGAATATGCCCGGGAATTCGGGCTGAGCACGAACCGATTCATCCACAATTTCAGGCAGTATACCGGAGTGAGCCCCCGGCGCTACATCACCGGCATCCGGATGGACAAGGCCAGGTACCTGCTGCTCAATACCACCCTCCCGGCGGGTGAGATCGCCCGGGTGACCGGTTATGAAAACGTCTTCTATTTCAGCCGTATATTTAAAAAATATTCAGGACAGGCACCCCTGGCTTTCCGCCAAAGCTTCGGGCATTCACTGGCTCCGTAAGCCTACAGGTCACGCTTGTCAAACAGCCAGAATCCGGCCAGGAACAAAAGCAGGGCATACGCGCCCATCAAAATCCCCTGGGTCAGGATCTTCTGCACCGGCAGAGTCTCCNNCCCAGCCACAGGGTATACCAGCTCAGTCCGGATGTGGGAAAGATGCCCGACAGTCCGGGAAGCAGCAGTGCCAAGCCCCTTAACGCCATAAATATGAGGATGGAAAGAAAGAACGCGCCGGTGCCGCTTCGGACCAGGTGGGCCAATACCCCCACCAGCAGCACCCACACCATGAGGGGGAGCAGGGAGGCCACATAAGCGGCAATCACTCTGAGCAACCCCGACAGCACAGCTTCCACCGGGTTGAACAGCATCCCGGATAATACAGACAGCACCATCACCGCCAGCAGATTCCCCGCCACAAATATCCCGACCGCACTGATTTTGGCAGTAAAAACCTTGAGCCGCGAAACGGGGCGGGTCAGGGCAAGCTTCATCGTGTTGCGGGAAAACTCCCCGCTGATGGCATCCAGGGTCACCAGGGTGGCAAACAGAGGGATCACCACATTAACGATGAGATTGAGCACCAGGATGGGAAAACCGGCGCTGGTGCTGCCCCGGATCCCGAATCCCAGCCGGGCAGTGACCACCAGCAGCTGGCTGAACACGATCACTGCCAGCGACAGAACGGCGGCCAGCACGGCTTTTCGGCGCCTGAGCATCCGATGGACCTCATTGATGAGAGTTGCTTTAAACGTTTGCAAGCGCGCCCACCTCCGAGATGAAATACTGTTCCAGGGAGTCATATCGGGTTAGGATCTCTTCCATGGAACTCACCCCGGTGATCCGTCCCTCATGAATGATGCCCACCCGGGTACAGGTCAGTTCCACATCATGGACCAGGTGGCTGGAAATAAAAAAGGTGGTGTTGTCTTCCGCTGCCATCTTTTTAAACAGGCTGCGCATGTCCACCATGCCCTCGATATCCAGGCCGTTGAGCGGTTCATCCAGTATGACCGCTTCCGGTCGGGACAGGATCGCCGCTGCGATCCCCAGCCGTTGCTTCATCCCCAGTGAAAAATTCCCCGCCTTTTCCTTCTTATACCGGGATATGCCCGTCAACGCCAGCACCTCATCGATGCGCGCCTGCCCCACGCCCGGATAATACCGGGCAACTTGCCTCAAGTTTTCCTCCGCTGTCAGAAAGGGATA
>DOHE01000257.1 GCA_003535395.1 Clostridiales bacterium
TGAGACGGATCTGACAGGCTGGCAATATCACCGTCATGAAAATCAAGGTTTCCGGCCGTTCCCTTCCGTGCCAGATCCGTGCATTGCGGATGACGGATCAGCGAAGGTCCGATCCAATCCAGATAACACCGGGCTTTGGCCAGCGCATGCACCGGCAGCGGAAAACCCGGGGCATCCGCCGCGGTCAGGACCCATCTTCCGGCTGTGCGGGCCATATTTTTCACTACACCGGTGAGGATGAGTTTTTCCCGCGCGCGGGTGAGAGCAACATACAAAATCCGCATCTCTTCCGACAGGGTTTCCGCCCGGATCTTCACACGGATGGCCCGTTTGGCAGCGGAAGGCCAGGACAGGCGAAGGGCGGGATCCACCACATCCGGCCCGAATCCCAGGTCCTCATGCAGCAGGATGTTTGCAGTAGTATCCTGGAAATTGAAACCCTTGCCGCAACCTGACAGAATGACTACGGGGAATTCCAGGCCCTTGCTTTTGTGAATGCTCATGATCCGAA
This sequence comes from Clostridiales bacterium, assembly GCA_003535395.1. Classification (GTDB taxonomy): domain Bacteria; phylum Bacillota; class Clostridia; order UBA8921; family UBA8921; genus UBA8921. The sequence goes on from DOHE01000257.1 coordinate 512, forward strand.
CCACGTCGTCGTTTTCGCTGAGAATTTTAGCGCTGCCCAGATCTCCCCGGCCGCCTTTGAGCTTGTCGATAAAATTTACGAAATGGAACAGACCTTTGTAGCTGGATGCCTCAAACTTGCATGCCTGTTCGAACAGAAATCTAAGATTTGCCTGCCGTTGTCCGCCCAGGGGCATGGCACCCGCCATGCTGTAGTATCCGGTCTCTTGGTACAACTGCCAAAGCAGCTGATCTACCGGCTGATACAGGGACAGATCCATCCATTGCTTCAGTTTTTTAAGAAAGGCCCCGGCCTTTTGTGCGAGGCTTCCGGACGCTGAAGCGGCAAAAATTTTCAATGCTTTATAAAATGGTGCTTTCCGGTCTGCCAGCCGCACGGCTGCCAGGTCGTCGTTAGTAAAACCCGCGATGGGGGACCGCAGCACAGCCAGAAGCGGGATATCCTGCAGAGGGTTGTCCAGGATCTGGAGCAGGGACAGCATCACCTGTACTTCCACTGTTTTGAAGAACCCGGTGTCGGAGTCGGCAAATGCCGGGATCTCCATTGCAGCCATTTCCTCCGCATAGACTCCGGCCCAGTTTTTTGTGGTGCGAAGCAGCACCACGATGTCTCGGAAACCGGCATCCCGGTAGGTGCCTGATGTTTTGTCCAGCACCTGAAAACGGTTTCCGTCCGGAGCGGGGTGCAAAAGTTGGAGGATGAGGCGGCCGGTAAGCCGGGCTTCGGTTTGAATATTATCCAGGATTTCGTCTTCTGAAGAATCTTCTGTGTCTTCTGTCTCCGTAAATTCTTCCGCTTCCTCTCCTTCCGGGTGCCTGTCCGCCGGGATCCCGTCCTCCAAATCCCCGGCTTCGTCGCTGCTGCCTCCGCAATCCAGCAGATGCAGCTCCACCGGACCGCCTGAGTGGAGTTGAGAGGCTGCTTCGTCCGGGTTCGGGTAATCTGCACCCGGGTTCAGCGCTTCTTCATCGGTATACCGCAATTCCCCCACGGGTACGGACATGATCTGCTTGAACAGGAAATTGATGGCTTCCAGTACATTTCTGCGGCTGCGGAAATTTCGGTAAAGCAGTATTTTTGAACAGAGACCGCCCGGTTCCGAACCATATGTGAGGTATTTCTCCAGAAAAAGCTGAGGACGCGCCTGGCGAAAACGGTAAATGCTTTGCTTCACATCTCCGACCATGAAGACGTTGTGCCGGCCCTCCTCTTCCCGGGATACCATCCGGATGATCATCTCCTGCACCAGATTGCTGTCCTGGTATTCATCCACCAGTATTTCCTCAAAACGCTGCCGATAGGAAAGGGCGGCAGGAGAAGGCCGGAATTTCCCGTCACTGGTCTTTTCCGCCAAAATATCCAGACAAAAATGCTCCAGGTCATTAAAATCGAGCACGGCCTTGCGGCTCTTTTTTTCTGCATACCTGGCGCTCAGCTGCAGCACCAGCCCGCATAATCCCTGCATCCGGGGATGCAGAGACTGGAGGTCTTCCAAAAGTTGCTCTGAAACTGCATAAAGATGGCATTCCCGGATTTTCTTTACACCGTCTTTAACCGCATCCCGGATTTCTTTGACTGCATCTCTGACAGTTTCATCCGCCTCCCTGGCGCATCGGCCAAGGCGGCTGAAGGTGAAGGCGGCAATCGCTGTAAACAAGCGGTCCCACCGGCTTAAAGCAGGGCCCGAAACGGGTTCCGGGGCGGGTTCCGGAGCAGAGTTCAGGGCGGGTTCCTGGCCGTGTTCCGGGCCGAGCTCCGGGGCGGAGTTCAGGGCGGGATCCGGAGCAGAGTTCAGGGCGGGATCCGTGCCCTCCAGAAGGACTTGCAGGCTCTGCAGATTGGCAAGATCTTCCCTGAAAACTGATAAATAGTTGGAAAACCCATCAGCAGATGCCATCATCCGGATTGCCCGGGCGGTCATGGCACACAATCCTTCCAATTCAAGACTGACAGCACCCAGGAGCACCTGTCCCCAGGGGGTATCTTCAAAGGCCTGATCCCCGGGAAGGAGAAAACGATCTGTCATATTGCGAAGCCACGCCTCCGGCCAGGGATTGCTCTGGATGAAATCGTAGATCCGCAGCACCAGGTCCTTAAGCACCTGGTCATCCCGGTTTCCTCCATAGTGTTCGAGCAGATCCAGGAACCCGTCGATCCCCCGAGGCACATCTGCAACAGAGGCAGCGTCCGCCGGCATCTCCGGCTCCCTGGTGGCGGCAGCGTCCGCCGGCATCTCCGGCTCCACGTCATACTGTTCTTCAAAAACCTCATCCAGCGCTTCCAGTTTCATTAGCTGACTCTCGGTTTCATCAGCAATGCGAAAAGCCGGGTCAATATGGATCAGGTGAAAATTGCTGCGCACCACGTCCAGACAAAAAGAATGGATCGTCGTGATGCTGGCTTTGCCAAGCAGCGTCAGCTGGCGCATCAGCCACATGCTCTCCGGATACCGGTCCCGCGCTTGCGTGATGGCTTTTGCGATCCGCTCCCGCATTTCAGCAGCCGCCGCATTCGTAAATGTCATCACCAGCAGCCGGTCAATATCCACCAGTCGATCTCCTGTGGTGATTTTCCGGATGATCCGTTCCACCAGCACAGCTGTTTTTCCCGCACCAGCCGCTGCTGCCACCAGCAGGTTGCAGTCCCGCCGGGTGATGGCATCCAGCTGCTCTGGTGTCCATCTTGCCTCAGCCACAGGGCGTGCCCCCCTCTCCCATCAGCTGCCAGATCTCCTTTTGATCTTTGTTGTGCAGCAGCTTGTATGCATTTTCCGGACGGGATGGATCGAACTGGCAAACCGGGAGGTATTTGCAATAGGTGCAGGCCGTGGTTTTCTTCTTTTTCCACGGCTGGATGGCCACATCGCCCTGCAGCATCCGGCTGCTCACCTGTTTGAGCAGTTTGCGGATGTAATGGCGAAGCAGTCCGAACTGTTCCAGCGTGGCGGCGGATGTATTTTTCCCCAGCACATCCCCCTTGTTCATCACCGCTGGCAGGATCAGGGAGGGACCGTCGATTTCCTGGTCCATTTCCCGGATGAGCTTCACATCTGCCAATAACAGACCTTTCATTTTCAACTGTTTGGCGATGGCTTTTTCCGCTTCTTCCGGAGTCATGATCCCGGTATTTTTCAGCAGTGGATCATCAATATGAAAATACAGCATGCCCCCCGGCAATACCGGTTTGCCTGCATCTGCACCTGCACCTCCCGCTGCGCCGGCACCTCCCGCTGCGCCGGCACCTGCACCTCCCGCTGCGCCGGCACCNNCTGCACCTCCCGCTGCGCCGGCACCGTCCGTGCCTGTATCCGATCCTGCACTGTTTTCCCAGATCGCATCCAGGTAGGTAAGAAGCTGGATCTGCAATCCGTAATACACATCGGACAGCTGAAACGCCTTCGCTCCCGATTTATAATCGATAATGCGGATATATGTCCCGTTCGCATCCTCTAGGGTGTCCAGCCTGTCGATACGGCCTGTAAGCCTGACTGTTCTGCCATCATCCAGTTGAAGCGTGATCGGCGGATATTTCTCGTTTTCCCCGAAG
>DOHE01000302.1 GCA_003535395.1 Clostridiales bacterium
CCTTTTGACATGATGCGCCAGTTTGGCATCACCTTCCGCACAGCGGGTGAAAATATTGCCGGGAACTCCACGGTGCAGGGTGCATTCAACGCCTGGATGAATTCAAGCGGCCATCGGGCGAACATCCTGAACAGCAATTTTAACCTGACGGGTATCGGGATCGTACAAAGCCCCGTTTATGGATATATCTTTGTGCAAATGTTCATAGGGAGGTGAGTTTCGCCGGATCGGCCACAAAGGGCGGGGTGACGGCAAACACGCGATCATTAAGGTAGCCCAGCCTCCCCTTGGCCGAACCGAACCGAAATTCGATCCTGGAAGCCCACAAACACTGTCGGGTGGCCTTACGGGGCCGGTTGATTGTGTTGCGTCCGTATTTGCCGTCCCCGATGACCGGATGACCGATAAAAGCCATGTGTGCCCGGATCTGGTGCGTCTTTCCTGTTGCCAGCCTGATTTCAAGCAGGCTGGTATCGCTGTTTTTATCATAGGCCAGCACTTTGTAAGCGGTAATGATCTTCTGCCAGCCGGGCCGGGGTTCCGCGGATACGGATACGTGGCTTTGCCTGGAATCTTTGATATGCCATGCGGTGAGGGTTGCCACCACCTCCGGCATCTTTCCAAAAACCAGGCTTTGATAATACTTCACGATCCTCCCCCCCTTCATCATCTCCAACAAAAATTCCAGGCTTTCCGGATCCTTTGCCAGCAAAACCAGGCCGCCGGTGTTCCGGTCCAGCCGATGGCACAAAAAAACCTGCCGGCCTGGCTCTGGCCTGCCCGGTTCCACCCGATCCAGGTATTCCTGTATGACCTTCAGCAGGTTGGGTGTGCCGGCTTCCCGTCCGGGATGGACTTCCAGTCCCTGGGGCTTGTTCACGATGATCAGGTTTGGATCTTCATATATGATCTCCGGCAGAGACAGCTGCCTTTCCCCGGGTTTTAAAGAAGGAGCGGCTTCCTCTGTGCCGTATACCTGTACCCGGTCGCCAACATGCAGCACATGTCCGGGTCTGATACGGATGCCGTTTACTTTCACATCCCGGTTGCGCAGCGCCCTGTGGAAAACTCCTTCCGGGATGTTTGCAAAACGTGCGGCCAACACCCGCTCTGCCTTTTTGCCCTCATCCCGCTCCGCGACGATAAAATCCAGCAATTCTCTCCACTCCAGTCTGTTCTTGCTGCGAAAATATGATTGTACTGCCATCATATCATATCCGCACGTACTTTCTGCAGCAGAATCAATTATTACATAAAGTCTGCTGATTATGACATCGGACTTGCGAAGAATCGGGAAACATATATATTTTATGATTCTGCAGCAGAATCATATATAGAGGGGGGAATACAGGTGAGTCAATGGATCGGCCTGCTGATAAGAAACAGTTATTATTCAGGCATTTTCATACTGGCAGTCCTTCTTATGCGGCTTGTGCTGCAGCACAGACTGCCTTCCAGAATCTATAAAGGATTATGGATGCTGGTATTCATCCGACTGTTCATGCCGATTCTGCCATCCAGCCGCTTCAGTGTGGAAACGGTGATTCCCATTCCCCGGTTTACCGGGATCTTACCCATCTCCCGAACTCTCATTGTGGGTTTTACGATCTTGTGGACGGTTGCAGCGGTTGCCTCATTGCTCATAACTGCCGCAAGTTACCGTATCATGAAAAAAAAGATCAGGGCGGCCCCTCTTTGCCGGGACGAAAGGGTCAAGACCCTTGTGGAGGATGCATGCAAGCAGCATGGATTGAATAAAATACCGGAAATAAGGTATTATGCCGGTTCTACAGTCCCGTGTGTCACCGGTGTGTTCAAGCCGGTTTTGCTGTTGCCGGAAAATATAACAGCAGATGCTCTTTACTACGTGGCCCGGCATGAAATTGCCCATATCTGCAGCAAAGATATATTGAAAAATCTTTCGGTGCTGTCCGGCGTGATGATCCACTGGTTTAACCCTCTAGTCTGGCTTGCGATAAGGTATTATCGAATAGACAGCGAGTCCGCCTGTGATGAAAAGGTGCTGGATCGACTGGATCGCACACAGATCTGCAAATACGGCCAAACCATCATCGATTCGGCAGTCGGCGCGCAGACACTTTGCCCCGGGTTTCGGTCCGGGGCCCGTGAACTGGATTCCAGAATCAAAGCACTGACAGCGTACGGCACAAGAAGCCGGCTTATCATCTCCCTGGTACTGGCCCTGACGCTGGTTTTGACAGCAATTTTTTTCACGACTGTGTAGTAAGAAGTAAGGCAGCTATTTTGACTTTACGGGTCACATAGCAAATACATGCTTGCCGATACGCAGTTTTACGGGACGGGACCAGACCCAGCGGCTGGTGGCGGTAGCAGGATTCCAGTAAAACACACATCCACCGGTGGGATCCCAACCGTTCATGGCATCCCGGGCCGCGCGAATGGACGAGTCGTCGGGAGCCAGGTTGATCTGCCCATTGCTTACAGGAGTGTACTGGCGAGGTTGATAGATGACTCCGGCGACCGTCTTGGGAAAACGACTGTCCCGGGTCCGGTTCAAAACGGTGGCTGCGACGGCGACTTTCCCCGTATACGGCTCCCCTCGCGCCTCGCTGTGCACCAGGCGGGCCAGCAGATCGAGCTCCCGATCGCCTGCGGTGGTCCCAGTGGCGATGCCGATAGCGGCGAGAGTTCGCGCACCGGCGATTCCATCCACCTGAAGTCCGTTGGTGGACTGAAACTGCCGCACTGCCTGATAGGTGAGGTACCCGTAAATCCCATCAATATTGCCGGTATAGTATCCCCATCGCTTAAGACGGGTCTGGATCTCCCGGACTTCCTGCCCCCGGGAACCGTACTTGGAGAGTGCTTCCACGGGCTTGTCCGGAAAGGATGTAGCCACGAGCAGTGTGATGACAGCCAGGATGGCGGCCATGGAAATCATTTTTTTCATACGTATATCCTCCTCCAGAGGCTATTTTCTCCAGCCTTGGGAGGTTTTTATGCGTCAGAGGCGAATCATCCCAGCAATAAAAATACCAGGATGCCAATCAGCAGGAAGTCGCAGTATTCATTTTCCATGAGAAGGAGGAGGATCAGAGCGATGAGAAGCAGCTCTTCCCACCCCAAATTCCCGAGTATGCGCGAAAGCGCACCTGTTTTTGGCTCTCCAGAGATCCCGGCTGGCACGGCTTCGGGCAAGTCCGGGGACGGAAACCTGGATAATGCATGCTGCATTCCACTCACCTCCGAAAGTCATCTTTGAGTCCGCCAGCAATTTTCAGCAGGCCCAGCATGCGGATGCAAAGGTCGATCCGGTTCTTGCGCGGAGGAGAAACAAAATTTTTAAGGCAGTTAAGCAGAGCCATCCGGGCATCAGAGGAGGTATTTTCCTGGGTGGAGGATACCGGTTTCAATGCGGGATCCTGAGCCGACATCGAACCCGGCCCTGAAACCGTTTCCGATTCCGAAACCGGCCCTGGTCCACGCTCCGGCCCTGGTCCTGGCTCTGGTCCTGAGTTTGGCTCAGCAATCGGTCCCGGTTCCGGACTTTCTTCCTTATTACTGGCAAAAAGCTGGATCAAAGGCCCCAGGTTCCGGGCGATATCCTTGTTGCTGATGAGTTGGGTGATTTTATCGATCTTCCTGCCAAGTTCGTCGTCCATATCATCCCTCCTGGCTGCCCCGGGGGTAAAACCCCCGGAACATTCAAAGTTTACAGGCACAACAGGCAAACAAAAATCAGGGCTGCTGGCGAAGTTTGTTTTGAATTTTGGATGTCAGGGCACTGCCCTGGGGACCGAGAGCGTCGGCCAGACGTTTGAAATCCTTATCTGTGACTCGTTTTCGCACATCTTCTATGCTGCTTGCATATTCTTTCAGTGTTTCCGGGTCCAGCTGATCCAATTTGGCCATCAGGTCGGCCAGGTCCGTTTTCTGGAGTTTTTCGCTGATCTCATTGGCACTCCCGTTTTTTAGCAGGTCGATGGCCGCATTGACCTTGGCCTGCACCATTTTTTTACTGATGGGGTTTCCGGGCATTTCCATATTTCCTCCTTCAGTTTACGCATAATAGAGTGTATGCAGTGAGGACGGGGAATGTTCCGGTCCAATCATATCCCGGCTTGGCCATGCATAGGGATTTAGGGGGAGTGGCAACAAAATCCGAAGGGGTGGCTTGTTTATGTTATTATCCAGTATGAAATGTAAAAAAGGGTGCAGGCTGGCGGCTGGCCTGCTGTTGTGTGCACTGCTGTTCGGACTGGTCCTTGGAGGATGCAAAAAGGATGCCTCCAATGAACCGGCCAGCAGCACAGAGATGAGCGAGGAAGAAGCCATGCAGCTTAAGGGAAAGGTACCTGTGAAGATCTACCTGGCTTCCCAGGACGGCCAGATGCTCAAGCTGGTGGTGCGGTATGTCCCGGAAAATGAAATGCAAGGGGATACGGCG
>DOHE01000243.1 GCA_003535395.1 Clostridiales bacterium
AAATTCACCATTCGGCTGGCGGAAACAAATAATCCGTGGTACCTGACACATACTGATGCAAGCGCCCTGGTTTTCAGCCTGGAAGATGTCGGCAGCGGGTGATGCCACTGTTGAATCCTTTCGTCAAAAGCGATTAGAAGGGTTACAGGTTCGATTCCACAATCCCAAAAATGTCTGCTGAGGATGCCCGCCAAACTAAATTCCGCACAGCCTGGAACCAGGCCGGTCATTGTTTCTTCCAGAATCCGAGCGGTTTGAGCCCCCACCCAGGTATAGTCAGTTATTCCCGCATCATCCAAACAAGTCCGCAGATCCATAAAATCTTCCGCCAGCGCCAGATCATCCTGACTGTTATCCCCGGCTGCACTGCGAACCAGTGCATCCCGCCTGGCAGGTTCGTGCCATGGATACGGCAGAAGGGTCATCCCATGGCAGCCCTCTTCCGCCTTAAGCCTTTCTGCTTCGATATTGCTGGCCACCAGGACAACCGCTTTCCGATTGACTATCAAGATTCCGCAGGATGCTTCCGAAGCCAGGCTGATAAAACCCCTGCCTCCGGTCAGCCAGGCAAAATTTGCCAGCTTGGTGATGACCAGGCTGTCCAGTCTCTTTACTTCCATCAATTTGCGAAGCCTGCCAAGTCTCTCCTTCATACTCATGTCTTCACATCCTATTGCAATCTTCATATTTCAACGTTTCAATCCTGTGGATATCCAGCCAGTAAGAAATTTCTGAAAATAGATCCGAATTCTCCCCCCAAACCAGCGGATAATGGTGATGATATCCCATGACCAGGATGGTATTCACCAGATCCAATACATTTCCTGATTGTCCGTTGAACTTTAAATCCCCCAACCAACCGCTGCTCCCATCCCGGCCAGGTTTATCCATAAAGGTACCCGAGAAGGCAAGCATCCTGGCGCCATCCTCCATAAAACCCAGGATTGTAGCCGGCGCATGTCGAAATTCCATGGCTGCTACCGGTGCCATGACCGGCCAACCCTTCTCCGGAGAATACGGGCCTGGATTGAAGTGACGTTGCAGTTGAACCCCGCACCGGGCATAATGGGTGGATCCAACCCCGCAGTGCCAAAGCAGAACGGAATGATCCCGCTGGTCAAATTCCACTAGGTCCATCAGAATAGATGGTGTTCCTGTTGCCATTTTCATCAGCAGCATTGAAACTGCACTGAGTACGTCGCCTTCACAGGCAACCGGTACCAAATGGTCATTCAGCCAGCCAAACGCCGCACAGGGAACCATTTCCATCTCTGTGCGGAAATTCGGCCAGCAAATGGAGGCTACAGCATCCACCCTTCCTTCCTTCACCAGATCGGTATATGCCTTGCATACCCGGACATGTTTGTCCAGGGCAGCCCGGGCATGTGAATCCATCGCCGTGGTTTCCACAGCGATTTCCGCCAGTGCCGGAGCAATTTCCGTGTCGGTATAATTCAACGCACGCTGACGGATATCCTTAAAGGCAGGCGTCTTGTCAATCACTACGCCGAACCGCTGCTCAAGGCGATGCGCATCATACGCCAGATTATCAAATCCCGGTGCGATACCTCCAATGGCAGCGATTTTGGCACCTCGAAGATTGACTATCCCCCGAAGTGCGGAAACCGTCAGGCGGAACCGGTCCAGAAACAGGGGATCCCCCGGAAAACCGTGAAACCACTTATATTTCAATGGCCGCTCTTTCAGATAATGTGTAATGATGGCAGCGTTCATGTTAATCCCACAGAAGGAATTCAATAAAACCGGGCCTTTTGCCTCGGGTTCGGGCAGCGACCACAAACCCAGCCAAGGGGCAGCTTCTGCCAGGATGCCGATATAGCTTCCAGACGCAAAGGAACTGTTTTGCACCAGCAGGAAGTCCGCCTTTGCCTCCTGCAGGAAACTGACAGCTTCCGCCGCTTTGTCGACAGAATAGATCCCTTCCGGAAATACGAGCAAATCGAAGTCCAATTCTTTGGATATTCGTTTCAGATCAAGAATGCAACGGGCATAGAACGCTTCCTTATCCCCGCCGAAATTCGCCTGCATCAGTCCGACCAATCCGATTCGAGGCTTGCGCATGTCAATCCCCCCCCCAAATTCCGCCCAATCATCCGTTTCACTGTTTCGCAAACTGTTTTCACATCTATCTGCATTTCCTCGTCCAGAAACGGTCGGAAACCTACGATGCCGTACCCGTCACGGAAGCCAAGCCGGACATACGGGATACCGATTCCATTATCCGCCAGGGTTTCCGCCACAGCGCTCCCCAATCCGCCAATCATGCTGTGGTTCTCCACAACAACGATTGCTCCGCAGATATGCGCTGAATCCAGAACCGCCCGGGTATCCAGCGGTTTGATGGTATGCATGTCCATCACTCGTACTGTAATGCCTTCTGCTGCCAGAAATTCGGCAGCCTTCAACGCGGTAGCCACAGTGATGCCTGAAGCAATCAGCGCAATGTCGAAACCCTCCCGTATGACAGAGGCTTGCCCGAGCTTCAGGCAGGCACCTTCCTCATAGATACGCTCCGGTTTTTTCCGAAAAAGGCGCATATAAACCGGACCGTCCCAATACGCCACCTGCGGCAGTAAGCATTTAAGAGATGTACTGTCTACAGGTTCCACCACCGTCATGCCCGGTATCCCGCGCATCAGGTTGACATCGTCCACACTCATATGGGTGCCGCCGTTCACCTCGGCGCTGATCCCGGGATCGGACCCTACAATCCGCACATTCAACCCGGCATAGGCTACGGAAATGGTGATCTGGTCAAAACAGCGCCGGGTGGCAAAAGGAGTGAACGAATGAGCGAAGGGAATCTTTCCCATGGCAGCCAGGCCTGCTGCCACACCCATCATGTTGGCTTCTGCAACTCCCACATCAATGGCCCGGTCAGGGAAACGCTCCCGAAAGGGAACCATCCCGGCAGCTTTTAGAAGATCCGCGTCCACCGTCATGATTCGGGGGTCCTTATCCGCCAATCGCATCATTTCATTGCAATATATGGACCGCAGTTCATTGGATTCCGTCATGCCGATGCCTCCATTTTTTCCAACGCCGCCACCGCCGTCATCCACTGTTCCTCAGTGACCAGGGAGTGGTGGGAATCCAGCCGGCCTTCCGTAAACGCAGCTCCCTTTCCCTTGACGGTATACAGGATCACCATGCTTGGCTTTCCTCCGGAATGTTCCGGCCCCGCCCTGTCCAGGGCCTCCCGAATCTGTGCTATGTCGTTGCCGTCGGCCACTTCCAGGACATGCCAGCCGAAGGCTTGCCACTTGGCCGCCAGGTCCCGGTGTGCATTGATATTTTCAACGTAATCATCAATCTGCAGGCCATTGATGTCCGCCAGGGCGATCATGGAATCCAGCCTCTTGTGCGCCGCAAACATGGCGGCCTCCCAGGTCTGCCCCTCCTGCATGTCCCCATCCCCCAGGATAATGTAAATCCTGCAGAGATTGGCATCCAGCCGCGCTGCCAATGCCATGCCGGTGGCTGCAGAAAGGCCCTGGCCCAACGAACCGGTGGTCATATCAATCCCCGGTGTGCGCCGCATGTCACAGTGGCTGGGCAGACGCGTGTAAGGCTGGTTCAGGGTG
>DOHE01000084.1 GCA_003535395.1 Clostridiales bacterium
AAAGCATTGGTAAAATTCAGTCCCGTCTTGTAGGCCGCCACCTGGATGGTGAACCCGCCCAGCATGCCTCCGGAAAAATTCAATTGGCCGGAGAGCAGAATAAATATGGCAATGAACAGGGATCCGATAAGATTTCCGATATACACATAAAACCAGTTGCGCAGCATCAGATGCCAGGGCGTCCTGCCTGCCAGGCAGGGTGCCACGATGAGGCAGTTTCCGGTAAACAGCTCAGCCCCCGCTACCACCACCAGAATAAGACCTGTGGCAAACAACGTTCCCGCCAGCGCTTTTGCCAGGCCTAAGGAAGGAATAGTATGTATGGCCACGTTGGAACCTTCCGCAGCAAAAGCGATAAACGCCCCGGCCAGGATTCCCAGGACCAGCAGTTTTGAAACCGGCAACCGGGCTTTCTTGTCGCCCGATTCGAGCAAGGCCTCCAGTATTTCCGCCGGAGCCAAAAATGATTTTTCCATGGAACCGCACCCCTTTTGTTATTTCTCTTGCAGGATCACCGTTCCATCATATCCCAAACCGGGTCTTGATTCAATCCCGGTCAATTCAACATTGATTGCACTGCAAAAAGTCACTNNAGGATTGCCACACCAATCCTTCACCAGCAACGCATATGCGTTGCGCATGCAATCGATTTGTTTCGCTGGCTGAGGCTTTTAGCCTCAGTGGCAAGCCGAAAGGCTTGCCCGGAAAGTACCTTTTGCATTTTTGAACCCGTCATCTTTCATCAGTTCATGCAAAAGCTACTTTCTTCAGCAGAATCAAAATTCGGACTTCGGGTCGACATCGGTTTTTCAAAAAACCGTTGCCGACCCATCCTTGTTCGTCATCCCTCCGTTTTCCTCCGGGACCGGGATGTATAATGGGTGTGAAGCAGCTCGTGGGACCGGTGTCCCAGCGGCTCTCCAAGGAATTCCTCATACAGACGAAGAACAAAAGGATTCTCATGGGATTTGCGCAGTTCCTTCCCTTCATCCTCCTGATAGATCGCCTGCATGCGCTTTTGACGGATCTCCTGATTGGTGGGTCTGGGTTGACCGCCGCCACTGATGCAGCCGCCTGGGCAGCCCATCACTTCGATGAAATGGTAGGGGGATTCGCCCCGAGCCACCTGATCCATGAGCTGTCTGGCTCCGGAAAGGCCGCTGGTAACAGCCACTTTCACGGTGACCCCGTCCAGAAACGCATACTCAGGCACCGGATCCTGGATGAGCAGTTCCGCAGTTTTTACCTGTTCCAGCCCGACAATGGGGGTCACATGCAAGCCGGTAAACGGCAGTTCCCGGCCGGTGACGATTTCATAAACCGTTCGCAGGGCGGCTTCCATGACACCGCCTGTGGCGGCAAAGATGTCCGCCGCACCCGTGGAAAGCCCCAGCGGATTATCAAACTCCCCGTCTTCCAGAGTGGTGAATTCAATGCCTGCATCCTTGATCATCCGGGCCAGTTCCCGGGTGGTGAGTACTGCATCCACATCCGGATATCCGGTGCTTTGCATCTCCGGCCGGGTGATCTCAAACTTCTTTGCGGTGCAGGGCATGACAGACACTACAAAAATATCCTTTGGATCCACCCCGATCTTCTCCGCATAGAAGGACTTGGCCAAGGCGCCCAGCATCATATGGGGGGATTTACAGGTGGAAATGTGGTCCAGCTCTCCGGGATACGTGTGTTCCACAAACTTGATCCAGCCGGGACTGCAGCTGGTGATCATGGGCAACACCGCTTCCTTTCCGGTGAGGGCCGCCTTGACGCGCTGTAAAAACTCGGTCCCCTCTTCCAGGATGGTCAGGTCTGCAGTGAAGTTTGTATCGAACACATCATTAAAACCCATCTCCCGCAAGGCGGTGACCATTTTTCCTGTGACCAGCGTGCCCGGGGCCAGGCCAAATTCTTCTCCCAGGGCGGCACGAATCGCCGGAGCCGTTTGGATAATAACCCTTTTGCCCGGATCAAACAGCGCCTCCCATACCTTCCCGGTGGAATCCTTCTCCTGCAATGCCCCTACCGGGCAGACTGTGGTGCATTGGCCGCAATATACGCAATTGACGGAATTTAAAGGAAGCTCATCCGCCGGGCCGATCACAGACTTGAATCCTCGGCGCTGCACATTGAGCACACCCACCCCCTGGATTTGATTGCAAACCGTCACGCACCGCCGGCATAAAATGCATTTGGACGTATCCCGGGTAATAGAGGGGGAGGAATCGTCCAGGAAAGTCTTGGACTTCTCCCCTTCGAACCGGAAATCGCTGATCTGCATGAGTTCTCCAAGTTTTTGGAATTCGCAGTTCTGATTCCGTGAACATCCCAGACAATTCCGCGGGTGATCGGACAGCATCAGCTCATATACCAGCTTCCGCGCCTTTCGTACTTTTTCCGAGTTGGTGCGAACCACCATCCCCTCCCGTGCCTCTGTCACGCAGGAAGCCTGCAGCGTCTTCGCTCCTTCCACTTCCACCACGCAGATACGGCAGGAGCCCACCTGGTGAACCCCTTCCAAATAACAGAAATGAGGGATGAGGATGTTGTTGTCCCTGGCAGCTTCGAGGATGGTCTGGCCCTCCCTGGCTGTCACTTTTTTGTTGTTGATCATCAGGTTGATCATGGTTTAGCCCCTCCTGTCACAGCGCAGGCATCTCATGGACTCTGCGATGGCATTGAGTTTATGGAAGCCCAGTGAAACCTCACTGAAATTCCCCTTCCGAATATCCGGATCGAGAGATTTCATGGGGAACCGCTCATGTTCCACAATTTCCTTTTCTTCCGAAGGTTTAGGGATCTCGATCTCTTCCCCGGTATTGAGATTCCCCTTCCCACCCAGGAAAATATCAATAGCTTTGGCTGCCTTTTTGCCGTCTGCGATGGCTGTGATGGCCACATCCGAGCCCCGTGCCACGTCGCCACCGGCAAATACTCCCCGCATCTTCGTCATGAGAGTCTGCCGGTCCGTGACGAAGGTGCCCCACTGCGTGAGCTCCACCTCATCCCGATTGATGAAGGGTAAATCAGAAGACTGGCTGACCGCCGGGATCACCATGTCCGCTTCCAGCGTAAATTCAGAGCCTGGCACCGGCCTGGGTTTTCTCCGGCCACCGGCATCGAACTCTCCAAGTTCCATCCGGATGCATTCGATGGCCGAGATCCGCTCCTTTCCGTCTTCGCTCCGGGTACCGATAAAGCGCACCGGCGCTGCCAGGGGAAGGATCCGGATCCCTTCCTCCACCGCCTCCCGGATCTCCCGGGGGTCTGCGGGCATTTCATCCACTGTCCGCCGATACAGTACCGTCACCTGCCCTGCTCCCAACCGGAGCGCAGTCCGGGCTGCGTCGAAAGCTGTGCTGCCTCCGCCGATGACTGCCACCTTCCGCCCAATAGGGATTTTTTTGCCCAAGTACTCATCCCGCAGGAAGTCGAGACCATGGTATACTCCCTCCAGGTCTTCTCCGGGAATGTTCACCTTATTTGAGAACTGGGTGCCGGTGGCGATGTAGACCGCATCGTGGGTGGACCGGATCAGGTTGAAGCTGATGTCCTTGCCTACATTCATATTGAGATGGATCTTGACTCCCACCTGCTGGATCATCCGGATCTCAAAATCCAGGATCTCCTTGGGAAGCCGGTATTCGGGAATTCCGTAGGCCAGCACACCGCCAGCCACCGGCTGGGCTTCGTAAATATCCACATCATACCCCAGCCTGGCCAGATAATACCCACAGGTCAACCCCGATGGTCCCGCCCCGATGATGCCCACACTCTTCCCCTTCTTTGGGAACACCAGGTCCATATATGGCTCTTCATTCTTGACAACATAATCTGCTACATAGCGTTTGAGGTCGCAGATGGAAACCGATTCGTCCAACTGCGCTCTCCGGCACTTGCTCTCGCAGGGATGGGTACACACCCGCCCGCATACGCCCGGAAATGGGTTTTCTTTTCGTATCAGGTTGTAAGCGTCCCGAACCCGGCCGGCAGCAATGAGGGCGATGTATCCCGGCACATTTACTCCCGCAGGACAGGCGTTCTGGCAGGGGGAGATAAAGAGTTCAGAGCAGACCCCGGCGCGGCAGTAGTGATCCCGGATATGCTCCTCGTATTCCTCACGGAAATACCGGATGGTACTTAGCACCGGGTTGGGCGCTGTCTGTCCCAGTCCGCATACCGCAGTCTCCCGGATCATGGCTCCCAGTTCCTCCAGCCGCTCGATATCTCCTTCCTGACCCTGGCCTTGGGTGATCCGCTCCAGGATCTCAAGCATACGCTTGGTCCCCAGCCTGCAGGGAACGCATTTTCCGCAGGATTCGTCCTGTACGAATTCCATGAAGAAACGTGCCATGTCCACCATGCAGGTATCTTCATCCATGCTGATGAGTCCGCCGGAGCCCATGATCGCGCCCAGTTTCACCAGGGAATCATAGTCGATGGGAGTGTTGAGATACTCCCGGGTGATGCAGCCGCCGGAAGGCCCGCCCGTCTGCGCAGCCTTAAACTGCTTGTTTCGCGGGATCCCGCCCCCGATATTGAACAGGATGTCTCCCAGGGTCACCCCCATCGGCACTTCCACGATACCGGTGTTGTTGATGTCTCCGGCCAGGGCAAATACCTTGGTCCCGCTGCTTTTTTCAGTCCCGAAACCTTTGTACCAGTCATAACCGTTGAGCAGGATGGCCGGGACGTTGGCGAAGGTCTCCACATTATTGATGATCGTCGGCTTTCCAAACAGTCCCTTTTGGAACGGGAAGGGAGGCTTCTGCCGGGGTTCTCCCCGCTCTCCCTCGATGGAGGCCATCAGCGCGGTTTCTTCCCCGCATACGAAGGCCCCAGCCCCGATGCGGATCTCAAGGTCAAAGTCAAAGCCGCTTCCCAGGATGTTTTTCCCGAGAAGACCCGCCTCCCGGGCCTTTTGAAGGGCCAGTTCCAACCGCTCCACCGCCAGCGGGTATTCCGCACGCACATACACATATCCCTTGCCGGCACCGATGGCGTACCCGCCAATCATCATGCCTTCCACCACAGAGTGAGGATCCCCCTCCAGCAGGCTTCGGTCCATGAACGCCCCCGGGTCTCCCTCATCCGCATTGCACACGATATATTTCACCGGGCTGTTTGCCTTAAGACCCGCTTCCCATTTGATGCCGGTGGGGAAACCTCCGCCCCCGCGGCCGCGCAGCCCGGATTTTTTCACTTCATCCACCACGTCAGCCGGTGACATGGAGTTAAGAACCTTTTCCAGTGCCATATACCCGTCGTTGGCGATATACTCTTCCAGAGAAGCATGATCGATGGCGCCACAATTCCGAAGGACGATTTTCATCTGATCCTTGAAATAAGGGATATTTTCCATGAGAGGAATATGTTCACCGGTCTTTCGGTCCTTGTAGGTCTTCTCCGTAAGGATCCTGCCGGCGATGAGGTGACCGTCCACAATTTTGGACATATCTCCCGGAGTCAGTTTGATGTAAAATACTCCCTGCGGATTGACGACCATTGCCGGGCCAAGGTCACAGGTGCCCATACAGCCGGTCTCGGTGACCTGTACCAGGCTGGAAAGACCCCGCTCCTCCAGGGCTGCCAGCAACGCCTCCTTGACTTTGCCGCAGTCGGAGGAGATGCATCCCGCTCCGGAACAAATGAGCAGCCGATGCTGGTACTGTTTCATATTTTTAAGAGTTTGTGCCTTGATTTTCAACAGGTCTTCCCTGTTTTCGATTCTGCCTGTAATTTCCATTTTCTCTCCCCCTTCCTTAATAGTATTTTTCAATAATGGTCTGCAGTTTTTCCGGATTCACCTGCTTGTACACCCGGTCGTTGATGGTGATCGCCGGAGCCAGGCCGCAGGCGCCGATGCACCGCATCACTTCCAGGGTGAACTTCTGGTCCTGAGTTGTCTCCCCCACCTCGATGCCTAAAATATCCTGCAACCGTTCCACGATCTTCCGTCCTCCGCGGACATAGCAGGCTGTGCCCAGGCATACCCGGATGGTATTTTCTCCCCGGGGTTTTGTAGAAAAAAAGGAATAGAAAGTCGCCACGCCATGTACTTCGGACAGGGGTTTACCCAGGCGGTCTGATATAAACTCCATGAGCTCCATGGGAAGATAACCATATATCCCCTGGGCCATGTGGAGGATCTGGATCAGGTTTCCTTCCTTATGCCGATAATCTTCGATGATTTGACCGATCCGCTCCATCTTTTGCTGGTCGGTCTCGTTTTGACAACAACTGCACGGGCCTTGGCTGCTCATAATGATACCTCCATCACGGATCCCCGGTTCCCGGGGCTGCTCACTTTACTTTCGTACAGGATTCCAAATGCGTTCTGCCAATCAGGATGCGGCGACGATGCGAAATCAGAATGCGGCGACGATGCGAAACCCGGATGCATAGATAATGTCATAAACTTTATTCATTTGTGAAAAAAATAACAGCATGCGTATTATATCACCTGATTCTGTGCAATACAACACCTTCTGAACAGATTCGATTTTTTATACATTCAGTCGGAATCGGAGGCAGTGTATGTCCCATGATCCTCTCTTTCGCATATAATATGGCAGCGAACAAAATCGGATGGTTGAGCGATGACCTATAAAGAATTGCTTGAAATGACAATGAAGCACCCCAACCCTTTCTGGAACCGGGAGCAGCATGAGAAGGATGTAGAATTCCGCTTCAAGCGCTGGCAGCAACAGCAACAGCAACAGCAGCCGCAGCCGCAGCAACACAGATCTTTCCATTGAGGAAGAAAACAGCGGATACCCATACCGGCGCAGCCATGATCCGGGTGTCCGTCTTTGTCATAATGGCCTGGGATCCCTGTGATTCCAGGCCTGCTCTATCTTTTGCATCAACTTGAACGAAAGCTTTGGAAATGCTATGATAATACTAACCGCTAAGCCGCTGGATGCGGTCCGGCAAGCATGGAAACTGTCCGGCTTCACTTTTGTTCAGGTGGCAGCAGGTCCCGGGGTGACGGTCATGAGTTCGAATCGCTATTTAAAAGGCCTTTCCACACACTTTCTTTTGGGATGCTCCCTTATCAATTGGTTTCGCCTTTTGTGGAGCAACAGAAGACAGCCCTTGAGTCTCCACGGGTTCCCAAAATTCTTGTTTGTCACTGCAATTATCCTGTTGCTGACTCCTTTTCGCCTGGCAGACCGGCTGATTTCTTCTATTCGTCTAAAAAGGGTGGTTTTCAAGCAGGATCCCGTGTTTGTGCTGGGACACTGGAGGAGCGGGACTACCTATCTGGTCAATATATTATCCTGTGATCCGCAGTTCGGTGTGACCAACGCAGTGCACTGCTTCGCGCCCCATCTGTTCCTTGGGGCCTATCGCCTCTGTGATTGGATCCTTCGCCGTGTTCTGCCAAAAAAGAGGCCCATGGATAATATTGAAATTGATACAATTTCCTCCCAGGAGGAGGAATTTGCCATGGCCAATATTACTCCCTGTTCCTTTTATCATATGACGGTCTTTCAGCGAAACTGGCGAACTTACTCCCATTACATGGATTTGACGGATATCCCTGAAAAGGATATTTCCGAATGGAAGCAAAGGTATCATTATCTGCTGAAAAAAGTGACCTGTCAGCTGAAAGGGAAGCAGCTGCTGTTAAAGAGTCCGGTCAATACCTGCCGCATCCGCTACCTGCTCGAGCTCTTTCCCAACGCAAAATTCGTTCATATTTACCGCAATCCATACCAGGTATTTGCTTCCACCCGAAAGCTCTACAAGAGGCTGTTCCCTTTATTCGGAATACAGTCAGCGGTTGAGGATGAGGCTGCATCTGAAGAAGTGCAGATGAAATTATACGAAAACATGTACAATAAATTTTTTGCCGAAAAAAATTTAATCCCGGAAAACCGCCTGGTGGAGATCCGTTACGAGGACCTGGTCAGTGACCCGTCCGGTGTTGTTCAATTTATTTATACGCAGCTGAATCTGCCCGGTTATCCGGAAATCCAGTCAAAATTGGATTCCTACATCAAATCCAAGAAAAATTATCAATCCAATCAATATGTGATGGATCCGGAAACGATGATAAAACTGTCTGCCCGATTCCGATTCCTGCTTGACAAATGGGGATACAAGATCTAGCTAGGCCAGCAGATGCCGCTTATATCATCCACACAGGCACAATCAGATGATCCCGGTCAAACGCGCTGAGTTTGTCCGCCATGCACAGTATTGCGCCAGTACCAAGCTGCAGCGGCGATTTATCGATCACGCTGAAGGTGCGCACAAGGCGCATATCCGGCATGGCGGTCTTTTTGATCTCCAGTGGGCAGAGCTTGCCGTCGCCCTCGATGATGACGTCGATCTCCTTGGCGTCCCGGTCGCGGTAGTAGTGGAGGTATGGCTCTCTCCCCGCGTTCTGATAGCTCTTCATGATCTCGGAGACGGTGAAGTTTTCCAGCAGAGCGCCGCTCATGGCTCCGCTCTCGGCCACTTCTGGCGATGACCAGCGAGTCAGATAGCAGACAAGGCCGGTATCGTAAAAGTACAGCTTCGGCGTCTTAATTGTACGCTTTAGTACATGATTCGAGTAGGGATGGAGCAGGAACACAATGCCAAGCGTCTCCAAAATATTGATCCAGTTTTTACAGGTGATCTGGTCAATGTCGGCGTCGTCGGCAATTGCCTTGTAGCTGACAAGCTGCGACGCTCTGGCGGCAACAGCGGTTATAAAGCGAATGAATTTCAGAGCATCTACCGTGCCGGAGAGATCGCGGACGTCGCGCTCCACATAGGTGGATAGGTAGGAGGAATAGAAAATGTCCCGCCCGGCATATCCGCCGCTGACAAGACCCGGCATACAGCCATTCCAGATACGCTTAAACAGTTCCGGCGTGGTCACAGGCTGTATCTTTTTACTCTGCCCGACAAGTACATCAAAGTTCGTCGTAAACGGAACACAATCTGCATCTATTATCTCGTGCTGTGATAGCGGCGACATATGCAGCAGCGCCACGCGCCCGGCAAGAGACTCCTGCACGCCCTGCATCAGCCTGAAAATCTGCGAGCCGGTCAGCCAGAAATCGCCGGGGTTGCGGTGCTCGTCCACATGGATTTTGATATAGGTGAAAAGCTCCGGCGCGTACTGAACCTCGTCGATCAGCACCGGAGGTTTATGGAGCTGCAAGAACATTTTCGGGTCAGTCTTCGCCATCTCCCGCATGTTCAGATCATCGAGCGAGACGTATTTCCGCCCCGCGTTTTCGCGCGCGGCCAGTTCTCTGAGCATGGTTGTCTTACCCGCCTGCCTCGGCCCGGTCAGCAGAATCGCCGGCCAACTTTTGCTCAGCGCAAGCACTTGATCTTCCATATGACGTTTGATGTATTTCATAGGGCACCATCATTTCAGCTTCGGCAATAATTTGTGATACTATTATTATAGCCGGGTTTTCCGTGCCAGTCAACAAAATTGGCAATTCTGCTGGCCAGGCGGTTGGGGCTCAGATCGAGGGAAGGATTTCAGGCAACCCATGGCGCAATTGGCACAATCGCCGATTTACTTGACACCCGTGCCGTATAATTATATTATATTAGACATTAAATCGGCGAACGATGATGGCTCAAAATGAAAAGACCATCTATCCTGTTCTTTCGCGATGCCTCTCTACGCATCGTAGATTGCCAGACTGCGGAGGATGCGTTATCCTGTCGGCATAGACTGATTCGGGAGTTGTGAACGCATGCAGCAGTATGTGACCGGAAATACCATCAAAACCCTGCGGGAGAAGAAGGGGTATACGCAGCGGCAGCTGGCGGAGGTGCTGGCGGTCAGCGACAAGACCATCTCGAAGTGGGAGACACAGAAAGGGCTGCCGGACATCTCCCTGCTGGAACCGCTGGCCCGAAGCCTGGGGGTATCGGTGGCGGAGCTGCTGTCGGGGGAGTGCATCATCAACCGGAACCGGGCAGGGAATCTGCTGCGGACGAATTTTTATGTATGCCCCTTGTGCGGGAATGTGATCCTTTCGGTCGGGGAAGGGTCCTTCAGCTGCTGCGGCATCGCCCTGCCTGTCCAGGAGCGGGAGGAGCCGGACGAAGCGCATGCATTCAGCGTGGAGCGCATCGAGGACGATTTTTATATCACCCTGACGCATCCCATGACGAAAATGCATTATATTTCCTTCTTTGCGCTGATCACGCCGGACCGGGTACAGATGAAGAAACTTTACCCGGAACAGAATCCGGAGGCGCGGTTCCCCCTCTGCGGGCAGGGATTGATGTATGCATGGTGCAACCAGCACGGGCTTTTCCAGCTAAAAGTCAGAAGATAATTTTACGCCCAATGATCTCAAGGGTTTTATAAGCTGCGCTTACAAAAACAGCCCCTGCGGTTCGATCCGCAGAGGCTGCAAAATTTCTTTACAGTAGGTTGTAGGTCCTTTTCAGCTCTTATTTATACATAGCGCTGTCAATAACGGATTGAGCCTGCGCATTGATGGCATCCACTGCAGTGCCGACGGAAATCGCTCCTTTGGTGATCGGAGTCAGAATATTGGCTGTAATCAATGCATTCAGTCCCGTGAATCCGCCACTGAATTCCGTATCCCATCTCTGACCGCCGACAACGATATCCAGGGCCCGGTCAGAATAAAAGTAAGCGGTTTTCATGTTCTGCCTGATCATGATGTCTTTGTTCTCCAGACCGAAAGGCCTTGAGTTGTCCCACACCGACCAGACTTCCATGAAGATATTGATGACTTCCTTTGGGATTTTCGTAGTTATCGGCACCACCCACCAGCCGCCGCCGGCAACCGCGATGTATTCATTTACATCGGGGCCCATGGGCGTCGGTACCATGTCAAAATCAAATCCCCGGCTCACATGCTGCCACATTTGACCGGTGACATTGACGTAAAATCCGTAGTTGGAGCCAAACAGCGTACCACCGGTGACCTTGTAGACATTCATCAGTTCATTGGCGAACTGCAGCGCTTTCATCGCTCTGGACTCCGTCAGGCCAAATGTGACCTTGCCGTCTTCATGGACATATGTATATTTTCCACCGTTGGAATAGACCAGCCCCTGCAGGAGGCTGGCGCCGGGCAGGATGCCCCACTGATCCAGCAGGGCGTCCCCGTTGGTGTCCTTGGTCATCGTCACCGCCATACTCAGGAAATTATCCCAGTTCCAAGTCCGGTTATTGACCATATCGATGGGATCCGGCATGCCTTCCCTGGCCAGGATCTTTTTGTCAAACAGGGTCCCGATGTAAGTGCCGTGACGGTTGGTATTGATCTGCCAGATGTGTCCCTGCCATTTCGCCGATGCCATCATGAACTCATTGTCTTTCCAATCGAAGGGATCTGTACTGAAATCATAATACTGATCGATGGGGATGATGACTTTGTTTGTCACATAGTTCGGAAAAACATAATCGGCTCCGGCTCCGCACAAGTCGCCGAAATTGATCCCCGCCAGGATATTGCTGACAAAATTTTTCTGGAATCCCACACCGTCACTGGTCATATTGAAATCCAGCTTAAAATTGTATTTCTGCATGGCAGCCTGCATCCGCTTGAAAACTGCATACTCTGCTGCGGGGCGGGTTTTCATGTATTCCTCGTCATAATAAGTTTTTCTTATATTATCATAAGTGCCCCAGGTGGCAAGGATAATGTTCTGTCCGCCCAGATCCAGGATTTGCTCCGGAATATACTCTTCATCTGCGGTAAATTCCTTATCAACATAGGTCTCCTTTGAGGATTCTTCCGCCAGCGTCTGTTCCGCGGGTACCTCCGCCGCTGTCGCCGCCTTTGTCGTCGTCGCTGCAGACGCCGGCTTTGCTGTGATCTGAGCAGCAGTTGCTTTTACGGTCGTCTGCGCAGCTTTGGCGGTGGTTGCAGCCGGGGATTTTTTGCAGCCCGGGGACACCGTCAGCAGCACCAAAACCACCGCGATCAGGCAGGTGAACCGGCCGCCTGGTCTGAAAGATCTGTCTTTTTTTTGTTTTCTCATTCCATTCACTCTCCTTAATCGAAGATAATTTATATTTAATGCAGTGCCTTCCGCTCCTTAGCCATGGTGACTGTTTCTCTGACGGGACGCATGCAAATACCACTCCTCCCCCTTGTCCAGGGGTATGCATGATTTCGCATCAAGGCTGTGATAACCATATCTCATACATAATACATCTGCTGGTGGAAAGTCATCTCCCTGTTCTTCCAGCATCTTCTCCAGCAATGCATCCAACCGGGTCCGGACTGGCACCAGTGCAGCGTCTTCGACCCTGTTTTGAAGCTGGAAGGGATCCGTTTCATGATCGAACAGCAGCCAGGGTTTTTCTATTGTCTTAACATAAGTATACCGGGCAGTTCTTACGCCTCGAAAGGGTACGCCGCCTCGTTGAGGTGACCAGTCAGCAAAAGGAACATAAGAAGCAATAAGCACGCCTTCACGATCAATCGGCAGGCCGCCCCGCACTTCTCCGGCCAGA
>DOHE01000013.1 GCA_003535395.1 Clostridiales bacterium
AGGATCCTGCTTCCCCTGGATGTGATCCTGTTGTTGGGCGGGCTGGCAGTTGTCGTCATTCAAAGCATTCTGAAGATCAATCTGGGAGGCTTCGTCAGCGCCCTGGGCTACTGGGCATTCATCCTCGGACTGCTTTTGTCTTACGCGAATTTTCACCAGCTGTTCCTGTACATCGGACTGCTGGGATACGGGGCCATTCATCTGCTCATCTTTCTGATCAGCCTGATTTTTGCAAGTTATCGGTATTTCAGCTGGGGGGCTCTGTTTGCAACCGCTGTTTATGGCGGGTTGGGATACCTGGCGTATAAAAAAAGCATTGCTTCCGGAAACCGGACGTAAGCGGCAACTGAAACGGAGAGACTGCAAATGAATGTACCGCCAGTGAATCTGCTGCTTACCCCGCTGAAAGGGGCGCTGACCGGGATCGCCATGCTGATACCGGGGGTAAGCGGCGGGACTATGGCCATCATCCTGGGGATCTATGACCATATCATCCATGCGATCAGCACCTTCTTCAGGGACTGGAAAAAAAATACCCTCTATCTGCTGGCAGTCGGGATCGGAGCCGCGGCGGGCATCGGGTTGTTCAGCAACCTGATCTCGCGGGCTCTTGATCATTTCCGGCATCCCATGATATATCTGTTTCTCGGAATCGTTATCGGAGGGCTGCCTGTTCTTTTCAGGCATATCCAAAATCCGGAAAAGAAAAAGGCGGACTCCCTGTTTCTGTTTATCGGACTGGTCATTGTTCTGCTGATGACGCTGGAACCTGCTGCCATCGTCAACCTGTCTCAGGGGACCGGTATCCTGAATTTTATTTTCCTGGTGCTGGCCGGAGTCATCATTGCGGTTGCTCTTATCCTTCCCGGCATCAGCACCTCGTTCATGCTGCTCACCCTTGGGCTGTATGAACCCACCATCGATGCGGTAAAAACGTTCAACCTGGCATTCCTGATCCCTGTTCTGCTGGGCTGCCTATTGGGCGTCATTACCACCACCCGGATTTTGGAGACTTTACTGAATAAACATACCCGGAAGACATATCTGCTGATCCTGGGTTTTGTGCTGGGATCCATCATGCAGATTTTTCCAGGGATCCCTCAGGGGATGGATATCCTGTACTGCCTGCTGACACTGGCAACCGGATATTTGGCGATCCGGGCGCTAAGCAGGTATTTCGACAGGGTGGAAGCGGAGTAAGGGTAAATGAAGCAAGGCGGGAATGCAGGAGGAGCAGAATCCACAGGCGCTGCAGTCAAACTGTGCAAGCGGCTCAACCGGTTTTTCAAACTTCCGGTTCACCCGTTCAACCTGGAAAATGCCGGTGCAAAAACTTATGCCCGCTGGCAGTTCGAAAAAGGCGCAGATACCATCCGTTACTATCTGGACAAAACCACCTCCCGGGAGATGTTTGAAAACAGACAAGTCTTGGATATAGGCTGCGGCGCTGCAGGAAAAACCCTTTATTATGCTGCCCAGGGCGTCAGTAAAATTTATGGCATGGATATCGTTCCCCGATATGAAACGATGGCCGAAGCCCTGGCAGAGGAGACGGGTCTGGCGGACCGGTTTGAATTTGTTTTGGGAGATGCAGCAGCCCTCCCGTTTGATAATGATCATTTCGACACCATCCTTATGAACGATGCCATGGAACATGTGGAGCAGCCCTTGAAGGTACTGAAGGAATGCTTCCGTGTGCTAAAGCCCGGGGGTCGGCTATACGTGAATTTTCCTCCTTATCACCATCCGTATGGCGCGCATTTGAGCGATGCTATCGGTATCCCTTGGGTACATCTGCTGTTTTCCGAAAAAACCCTGATCCAGGTCTACACAGATCTGGTGAGAGATTTGCCGGACGGACCTGAACGCATCGGGTTCCGCATTTCAACAGACAGCAGCGGCCGTTCGTATTTTTCCTACATCAACAGAATGACCGTCAAAAAATTCAGCCGGATCCTGAAGGACACGGATTTTTCGGTTTTCTATTACCGGGAAGTGCCCTTAAGGAGGGGGTTGAAGCTTTTAAGCCGCACGCCGGGGATACGGGAAGCTTTTGTCAGGATGGTGGTTTGCATCCTGCAGAAATGTTCATAAAAAATTCAAGAATAATCCAACATTTCGTAACACCTTGCCGCCTGGGATGGGGTATGATGATGCCAGTACGACAAGTGTTGCGCAAACCTCCTTTCATATACACCTCCTTTGGCACCCAAACGGTGCCGATTTTTTTGTGCATATGTGTTTCTGACCCTTGATTCTCCGGGCTGTCCGTATTATGATAAGGATACAGACAGCAGTTGACCCCTTGACCGGAGCAGGAGAGCGAAGTATGAAAAAACTGGCCCAGGATCTGTTTTGGGTTCCCATCATCATATTGCTGGCCGTTTCCATGCTGGTGATCATGGACAATTCTTACCAGGTCATCAATGTTGACGCACAAAAAGGCACAGTATCTCTGAAGAGGCTGGATGAAAATGGGATCGTTAAGATAGGTGGGGAATGGGAGTATTATCCGGGTTTGATGATCAAAGACCTGGACAAATCCGATGGCGCAGAGTATGTGCAGGTCCCCCACCTGTTTCCGAAAAATGCGGACCAGGGCGGGGATCCTTATGGGCTTGCCACATACAGGCTGCTGGCCGAAGGGCTTGATCCGGACAGGATCTACGGGATACAGATCATAAATGAAGCAAGTGCTTACCGTCTGGTGGTCAACGGCCAGGAGGTGCTCAGCGCCGGCACGGTGGGGTATACCAGGGAGCAGCACCGGCCGGAAATGAAAGAGAAGCTTGGACATTTTCGCGCAGATGATGCCGGAAGTGCAGAGATCTTCATTGAGATATCCAATTTTTCCTACAATTTTGGCGGCTTTTGGAAGGAATTGAACGTTGGTGAATACCAGACTTTGTTTCATTCGGCCTATCATCAGGACGGCACGGAAATCTTTCTTTTTTCCAGTCTGCTGGTGCTGGGGCTCTTCCTTCTGGGGCTTTATGGGGTCAATCGCCAGTTCCATTCGCTGTTTTATTATTCCATGATCTGCATCGCCATTGCCATCCGGACGATGCTGACCAACCACAGGCAGTTCTATGACTTCATCCTGAATATTTCCTGGGACGCAGGAACCCGTCTGGAATTTCTTACAGGATACCTGCTGCTGCCGCTGTTTGGCCTTCTTTTCTATTATCTGGATTATGTGAAGAAGATCAAAGCCGTGCGGCTCATATTCCACATACTGCTCGGAATGATATTTTTCGTCACGATTTTCACCCCCAACCGGATCTACGCCAATTTGCTGCCGGGTTACATGATGCTTTGCCTGGCAAGCCTGCTTTATTTCGGATATATGCTGATCCAGGGCATCAGAAAAAAGAAGGAAGGCGCAGTGCTGATCTTTACAGGAGCCCTTGTGTTTATACCTGCTGTAATCATAGATTTTTATGGGGATATGACCAATGACCTTCTGCCCATCGGGGTTTATTTTCTTCTGATCCTGTTCTCCATCGTTGTGATCAGGAGCATGCTGAATATCCAGGTACAGCATGACTACCTGAAAAGTGCCATTTTAAAGGACCCCCTGACCGGCCTTTACAACCGGTATTATCTAAACCGGCTTATGTCCAGAGGCATCCATGTAGCGGACAACCGGAGGCTTTACATCCTGTTTTTTGATCTGGACCGGTTCAAGCATGTCAATGATACTTACGGGCATGAAGCCGGGGATGCGGTGCTGATAGAAAGTGCACGACGGCTTGGAAAATGCTTCCATCGCGATACGGACATCCTGTGCCGTTACGGTGGCGATGAATTCATTGCCTTTATTGAGATGAAGGATCGTGAAGGGAGCATCCATATGATCATCGAAAGGATCCGCAGTATTTTCAGTGAACCCTTTGAGATCCAGGGCGAGTCGATGTCTCTAGGCATCAGCATCGGTGTGTCTGAATATCATGAAGGGGACGACCTGGAAAAAAACATCAAAAAAAGCGATGATTCCATGTACAGGGCAAAGAAACAGAACGCCAACGGCATCCTGATCATGGAAGGGGAAGTTTCCGGCGGAGATCCCGGTGAAATCATTAACGCCGATACTCACAGGGAGGTTTAAGGGATGACCAATATCTGGCATGATGTCAGACCTGAAAGGATCCGTCCGCATGATTTCATCGCTGTTATTGAAATCACGCGGGGAAGCAAAAACAAGTACGAGTTGGACAAGGAGACCGGGATGCTGATCCTGGACCGAATCCTTTACACCTCGACCCATTATCCGGCAAATTATGGTTTTATTCCCCGGACCTATGCAGAGGACAACGACCCGCTGGATGTGCTGGTGCTCTGTTCCGAGGAGCTTTGCAGTCTTTCCCTGGTCCAGTGTTACCCAATTGGTGTGATTCGGATGATCGATGACGAAGAGGTGGATGAAAAAATCGTAGCCATCCCCTTTCGGGATCCCACATGGAATATATATCAGGATATGGGCATGCTTCCGACACATATATTTGATGAGATGTCCCATTTTTTTGAAGTATACAAAACCCTGGAAAACAAGTATACCATTGTCCAGGAAGTGGAAGGCAGGGATTCAGCCATGCGGATCATTGAGCAGTCCATCCGGGCATACAATGATATTTTTGATTCGTATCTTACGGGTGCTAAACTGTGAAAAAAAACAAGAATTTGACACCCGTAAGATACTAACGCCGCACGAATGAGTGCGGCGCGCGGGCATCGCCCGCGCGAGGGAGCAGGAAACCGCGC
>DOHE01000010.1 GCA_003535395.1 Clostridiales bacterium
GGAAGCGTGCTGTTTGAAAAAAATTCTCACGAACGGTTCCCTATCGCCAGTGTAACCAAAATCATGTCCATGCTGATTTTTCTGGAGAATATCGACAGCGGAAAAATCAAATGGGAAGACGAGGTGCTGGTCTCATCCCATGCCCAAAGTATGATTGGCTCCGGGGTGTTTTTGGAACGGGGAGAAAAGTTCACGGTGCGGGAGCTGTTTAAAACGGTGGCGGTCGCCTCTGCCAACGATGCCACTGTAGCTCTGGCTGAGCATGTGGCAGGGAGTGAACCTGCTTTTGTGGAATTGATGAACCGGAGGGCAGAAAGTCTTGGCATGAACGATACAAGGTTCATGGATGCCACGGGTCTCAATGACAGCGAATACAGTACAGCAGCAGATGTTGCGGTCATGGCCCGCGAACTCATCCTGAAGCATCCGGTCATTTTTGAGTTTACCACGATATGGCATGACACTTTCCGTAACGGCACCCATGATGTGGATAATACAAACAAACTGATCCGCTACTTTACTGACAAAAGCCGGGGGATCGTCTGTGACGGCCTTAAAACCGGGCACACAGATGCAGCCGGGTACTGCCTTGCAGCAACTGCTGTCAGGGAGGACATGCGGGTGCTTGCGGTAGTACTGAATGCACCGGATATCAACACACGGTTTGGCGAGGCCCAAAAATTGATGGACTACGGCCTGACCAGTTTTGAAACCGGGATATTCAATGAAAAAGATAAAAAAGCGGAAACCGCTGCTGTACGCAAAGGAGTTGAGCTTGAGGTGGATGCGGTCTATGCTGCGGATATGAAAATTGTATACAAAAAGGGAATGGGCAACAAGGTCACCCGCGAAACTGTTTTGGAGCAGGATCTGACTGCGCCGGTGTCAGCCGGCCAGAAAATTGGGGAAGTCGTTTTCATGCTGGAAGGAAAGGAAGTTGCCCGCGGAGATCTGCTGGCTGCAACGGATGTCAAAAAGGCTTCCTTCATCCGGCTTTTCTTCCGGATGATCCTGGAATGGTTGGGCATCAGGCGTTGATATTTACTTAAGAATTAAATTTTACGGAGGTTATCTGCATGTTTGTCAGCGAAGCACTGGGCATGAATGAAAAAGGGCACCTGACTGTCGGGGGATGCGACTGCGTGGATCTTGCGTATCAGTATGGAACTCCCCTTTATGTATTGGACGAAGGAACGATCAGAAAGAATTGCAGGAGCTACAGGAATGCCATGGAAAGCTGCTACGGCAGCGGGGGGATCGCGCTTTATGCCAGCAAAGCCTTAAGCTGCAAAGCGATTTGCCGTATTGCCCAGGAAGAGGGACTGGGGCTGGATGTTGTTTCCGGTGGTGAACTTTATACCGCCCATATCATAGGTTTTCCCATGGACAGGATCTATTTCCACGGCAACAACAAGACCCGGGATGAGATACGGATGGGACTTGAACTTGGAGTCGGCAGGTTTGTGGTGGATAATTGGGAAGAATTGCAGATACTCAACCAAATCGCAGGAGAGATGGGATCAAAAGCCAGGACTGCATTCCGGATCAAGCCGGGGATAGACGCGCATACCCATGATTTTGTCAAGACCGGGCAGATCGATTCAAAGTTTGGATTTGCCCTGGAAAACGGGGAGGCAGCGGATATCATCGGAAAGGCTTTTCAAATGCCCAATATCGATATTCAGGGGGTTCATTGCCATATCGGTTCCCAGATTTTTGATATTGCTCCTTTTGAGCTTGCTGCGAGAGTCATGCTGGGTTTCATGGCTGAGGTGAAGACTCGTTACGGTTTGGAAATCAATGAACTGAATTTGGGAGGCGGATTTGGGATCCGTTATATTCCGGAACATGATCCCCTGGCATATGACCTTTATATCAAGGCAGTTTCCAAGGTGGTTTCCGGTGAATGCAAAAGACTTGATCTTAAGATCCCGTATATCGTTATGGAGCCGGGACGGTCCATCGTGGCGTCTGCAGGGATCACGCTTTACACGGTCGGATCCGTAAAAAACATAAAGAATGTGCGTACATATGTATCTGTTGACGGGGGGATGACGGACAATCCCCGGTATGCGCTTTACGGATCCCGGTATGAAGCCTTTGCGGCAGACAGGCCTGCCGCAAAAAGAACCAGCCTGGTGACCATCGCCGGAAGATGCTGCGAATCCGGGGATATCCTGATCAAGGATATCCAAATGCCACCCTTAAAAGCGGGAGATTTGCTGGCCGTAGCGGCAACCGGGGCTTACAACTACTCCATGTCCAGCAACTACAACCGGGTGCCGAGACCTCCTGTGATCCTGATTCGTGACGGCAATTCGGCTGTCATCATAAAAAGAGAAGATTATGCGGATATTACCCGGAATGACTGTGATTATCCGTTTTAGAAAGGACGAAGAGTATTTTGCTGGATCGTTTGGCAGACTATTTGTATTTGATCCCCGTGATCCTGGTTTCCCTGACCGTTCATGAAGCCAGCCACGCTTACATTTCTTCCCGGCTGGGGGATCCGACGCCGGGGAACCAGGGCCGGCTGACGCTCAATCCCATCCGCCACTTGGATCCCCTGGGCACCTTGATGTTTTTCATTGCCCGGGTGGGATGGGCCAAACCGGTCCCCATCAATCCTTATTATTACAAGGACCGGAAAATGGGGATCCTGGTCACCAGCGCGGCAGGGCCTCTGTCCAACCTGGTGCTGGCGTTCGTTGCATCCTTTGTTTTCTACTTGATTCAGGGTGCGGCTGTACTGCAAAAAACAGCTCCGGGGACCGGAGTCAACACGATGGCGGCAGTTTCCATGACATTTTTCGGCCTTCTGGCCAGTGTGAATATCGGGCTGGCAGCTTTCAATCTTATCCCGATCCCGCCCCTGGACGGATCCAGGATCCTGGCATCCGTTCTCCCCGAAAATTATGCATACCGGTTGATGCAGGCGGAGCAGTATACCGGGATCATTTTTATCATGATCATGTTTTTGAAGCCGGGATTGTTCAGCCAGCTGCTCAATCCTGTGATCTGGTTTTTCCGCACCGCCATAGAAAGTGCCAGCGGGTTTCTGGCCGGGTTGCTCATTTGACACAGGCAGCTTTCAAAGGCTGCAAAGGAGAGATGGAAGATGGGAAAAAACATTATCGTCAGCGGAATGCGGCCAACCGGCAAGTTGCACCTGGGCAATTATTTCGGGGCCCTGGTCAACTGGATCCGTCTTCAAGAGGAGGAGGATTGCCTGTTTTTTGTTGCGGATTGGCATGCATTGACCACGGGATATGAAGAACCCAGTGAGATTCCGGAAAATATACAAAACCTGGTTTTAGACTGGATCAGTGCAGGTTTGGATCCTGAAAAATGCTGCATTTTCCTTCAATCAGATATCAAACAGCATGCGGAACTGCACCTGGCCTTTTCCCTCATCACACCGCTTTCCTGGCTGACCCGGTGTCCCACCTACAAAGATCAGCTGGATCAGTTGGGGGACCGGGACATACGGACTTACGGCTTTTTAGGGTATCCCTGCCTGCAGGCAGCGGATATCTTGCTGTACAAGGCGGATGGTGTCCCGGTTGGGGAAGATCAGCTCCCTCACCTGGAAATCACCCGGGAAATTGCGCGGCGGTTCAATTTTCTATTCCAATGCAGCCTGTTCCCGGAACCGAAATCCATTCTGAATGAAGCCAAGGTGCTGCCAGGGATCGACGGCCGGAAAATGAGCAAGAGCTACCAGAACGAGATTGCTCTCTCAGACAGTCTGGAAGAAGTCCGCGGCAAAGTGATGCGCATGGTCACGGATCCATCCAGGATCCGGAAGGACGACCCGGGACATCCGGATATCTGTTCTGTATTTTCCATGTATAAAGTCATTGCACCGGATCTGACGGAGGAGATAAAGGATAGCTGTTCCGGGGGAAAAACAGGCTGCGTAGCCTGCAAAAGGAAACTCGGGGAGAGGTTGTGCGCCCTGATGGCTCCTATAGCAGAAAGGCGGCAGGATCTTGTGAAAAAACCCGGCCAGGTCCGGGAGATCCTGCAAAACGGGAGCCAAACAGCAAGGGCAAGGGCAGAACAAACCATGGAAAGCGTGAAGCATGCCATGAAGCTGAAACTGCCGGATTAAGCCATAAGCCATTGGCTCGGGGAGGAACGGGATGGGGGAGCCAAATCACCCGTGTGTACTGAAAATTCCTGATTTTGAAGGTCCCTTTGACCTTCTGTTTCATCTTTTTGAAAAAAACAAGATTAACATTCAGGATATTCCAATTGGTTTGATTACTGACCAGTATATACAGTATTTGAAAGACATGGCAAAGATGGATATGGAAATCGCCAGCGGATTCCTTGTGATGGCATCCACTCTGCTGCACATTAAATCCCGTATGCTGCTGCCGAAAATAGAAGTGGATGATACAGAGAAAATCGATCCCCGGGAAGAACTGGTCCGTCGGCTGACAGAATACAGGAAATTCAAGGAAGTTTCAGAAACTTTACGATCCCGGGAAGAGGAATGGGCCAGGGTAGTATACAAAGCAGCAGAGCCCTTCAGCCGGGAACACAGGGTGGAAATACCCATGGATCTGGATCCGGTATTGCTGCAGGATTCAGCCAGAAGGGTTTTTGCCGCCTATGTTCCCTGCATCGAGGATACCACTCCTAAGATGTCCATGATCCTTCAAAAAGAGCGCTTTTCCATCAAGAGCAAGATCGAGGAAATCCTGGGGCTGCTCAAAAAGAAGCTTCGCATGGTGCTTAAGGATTTGTTCCATCCCGACCGGGCAGGGGAGCCGGGAGCCGGCCGGGAGGAAATGGTGACAGGATTTGCTGCGGTTTTGGAGCTTTGCAGGGCAGGCCGGCTCAAAATCACTCAGGAAGCTCCGTTTTCGGATATAATCATTTACAGGAAGGAAGAGAACCATGGATCAAAAAAAGCTGATTTCCATGATTGAGACGCTGCTGTTTTCTTCAGGAGACCGGCTGACCCTGACCCGGATGGCCGATGTTCTTGAGACAGATGTCAAAACAGTCAAATATGCAGTGAGGATCCTGGCAGATGAGCTGCAAGCCCAGGAGCGGGGCATCCGGATCCGGGAGATCGACAATGGTTACCAGATGCACAGTGCTCCGGAAAATCATGAGGCCATTGCACGTCTTTACGAAGTGCGCCGTAAACAGGGATTGTCACAGGCCTGTTACGAAGTGTTGTCCATAATCGCTTACAAGCAGCCGGTGACCCGGATCCAGATCGAACGCATCCGGGGGACTGCTTCCGACAGTGCCATATCCAAACTTGCAGAAAAAGGCCTGATTTGGGCGTCAGGCCGGCTGGACGCACCCGGCAGGCCCATTTTGTATGAAACTACGCAGGACTTTTTGCGTGTTTTTGGCTTTGCATCTCTAAAAGACCTTCCCATTATTGATATTATCGATGTGCCGGGCATGATTCCCGGGATGGTGCTTCCCGACGGGCATGAGCCGGGCATCCGGGATGCAGCCGAAACACTGCCGGAATACGCCGGGCTTAATATTGACTCTGCTGAATAAAAATGCAAAAGGTACTTTTGGGTAAGCCTTTCGGCTTGCCGCTGAGGCTTAAAGCCTTTACCAAAAAGTAACAAAGTGACTTTTTGCAGTGCAATCATTATTGCATACCTGTCGAAATTTCTGCTCATCCTATGGGTATGATTCCCATTCTGGTGATTGCGATCACAACCATACTGGGCGCTGTTGCTTTTGTTCCGGTCACCCTTATAATTGACCGGGAGCAGACAAAGGTATGCCTGGGCCGGATCATTCCTATTATTCGGATACGATTTGCCTCCGAGCAGGTGGAAGAACGCGTTGATGCAATGTTAAAATGGCTGCAAAGGAAACATATACCAAGAGGTCGAGATGATATCCGGCCCCGTTATTGGGCCCTGCCCAGTGCAATAAGACGAAGCCGTCTTATGCCCCGGCTCGCAGCCGGGATTCGGTTTCGGCGTTTTGATATCCGACTGCGCATAGGGACAGCCGATGCCGCTTGGACGGCTCTGCTTACTGGAGCGGTCCGGATCATCCTGGGATCGATGGGTACCTGGCTGACTGCAAATTTCAGAGTAAAAGATATTATCCTGGATGTGGTGCCGGACTTTCAAAAAAAAGTCTTTGAAATCCAGGCAGATTGCATAGTTTCCACCCGGATTGTGCACATTATCCTGATATTGACAGAGATATTCAAAATCAAAGGAGCGATAGAAAATGGAGGAAAGAATGGAAGAGATGGAAAATACGCAGGATACTCACCCGATCGAAGGATTGATGGCCACTGCGATGTCCAGTATCCGTGAAATGGTGGATGTGACCACCATCATTGGGGAACCGGTGGAATCAGGAGACGGTTCCGTACTGATCCCGGTATCCCGGGTGTCCTTTGGTTTTGCTGCCGGCGGCGGAGAATTCAGTCCCGTGCATCATAATGAAAAAAACAGCAGTGCCGTCGAAAAGACATCAAGATATCCTTTTGCCGGTGGAAGCGGTGCCGGTGTGACCATCCAGCCGGTCGCATTCATGGTGATCGGAAATGGGGGCCCGCGTATGCTGCAGATCAATTCCAGCACGTCAGCAGAAAGGATCCTGGATATGGTCCCCGGGATTGTTCAAAAAATTGGTGATGTGATTTCAGAACGTACAGTCGCCGATGAGGAGCAAGTATGATATAATAGCCTGCGTTAAACCATTCGCAATCATTTNNAACCATTCGCAATCATTTCTGCAAGGGTACTTTTCGCTTTAGTATTGGGACGAAAGCGAAAAACAGATTCAATCTTGCAGAAATGATGCGTTAAACCATTCGCAATCATTTCTGCAAGAGTACTTTTCGCTTTAGTATTGGGGGTGCAGTATATGGGGATCCGGATACACCGTTACTTGGCGATTTGTGGTATCGCATCCAGGCGGAAAGCGGAAGATTTGATCCGGGAAGGCAGAGTGAGGGTGAACGGGAATACCCTCCAAACCCTTGGTGTCATAATTACGCCCGGTGTGGACAGAGTAACGGTGGATGAGGTCGAAGTGTTTCAAAGCCAGCCCAGGATCCGGATCATGCTGCACAAGCCGGAGGGATACGTTTCCACCGTACAGGATCCTCAGGGCCGGCCGACTGTATTGTCGCTGATTCAAATGGAGGGAGTTCGGCTCTTTCCTGTAGGACGACTGGATATGGATACATCCGGTCTGCTGATTCTTACCAATGACGGGGACTTTTCCCAGGAGATTACCCATCCCTCCAGAAATATTTCTAAAGTTTATATTGCCAGGATCCGCGGCATCCCGGATGCCTCCTCCATTCGGGCGTTCAGGGAGGGGATCGATATCGGAGGATATGTGACCTGGCCGGCAGAGATGAAGATCCTGTCTCGCAAAGGGGATATTTCTACTGTCCAGGTCACGATCCATGAGGGCAAAAACCGCCAAATCCGGCGAATGGTGGAAGCCTTGCGCTTTGAGGTACTGGAATTAAAGCGGATATCGATCGGCAATCTGTCCTACGGATCCCTGCCTCCCGGGAAATGGAGGATCTTGTCAGAAACTGACATTCGAGCGATTTTCTCTGCGTAAACAAACTTCGTAAATATTTCGATTGTCAGCCAATGTAAAATGTGATATAAGCTACATATTGAGAATTGATATCAAAGGGACTGGGCAGGACTGGATAGGGCTGGATATAACTGGATGTAACTGGACGTAACTGGAGAGAGGTGCAGCCGTGTGTTTAAAAAATTGATCCATCAACTGGAGTTTGTCATCAGTGTGATCGAAGCGCTGTATGATAAGTTTAAAGATTATTTCAAGCTTGTTTTTCTGGGCTTGATCTGGTGGTTGTTAAGCCGATACATATTTACCGCTGTATTAAAAAACTCAGAATGGCTTCTTTATACAGGATGGGCAGTGACAGCAGTCATTTTTGCCGTGTATAAAATCAGAAGGTCATACACGGATCTGCTGATCTCCTGCGCGGTGCCGTTTTTTGCCTCCATTCTCCTTGTATTTTTCGGAGATTACTGGACCATTTCTGCAGCCATTATGATCTATTTTTATATTATGTTCTCTTTTTACAGGAAATATGACCATCTGGATTTGCATCATGTGGTGCGAAACCGTGTGGTTTTTGCCGCTTTTATCACCTCATTCGGTGTCATGCTGATCTGCACACTCACCTTGGCTTTCGCAGCCATGCCATTCACGATCCTTGGGTATTATAAAATCAAGTGGACCATAAAAAATTACAAAGAGGGAAGAACGCGTTTTCTTCGAACTTTAAGGGTGTTATTTGCCATACCGATGAGCATCAGCTTTTTACTTCTCATGTTTCTTACAGCCCTATAAAAAAGCATCTCTCCGGCTTGGAGAGATGCTCTTTCAGATGATTAGGATTCAGACCGGATGCACCTTGTTGGTGTAATCCACCCGGTTGCTGTCGATCCGATATTTCATTTCCTGGCGTTTCTGGAAGAAAGGTTCGGCGATCTGTGGAAAGAGCGCAAATGTGAGCACATCTTCATCCTGTTCCAGATACTGACCAAGCTGTTTGCGAATGTTTTCAAGCTCCGGTTGTATCAAATCCGCAGGTCTGCAGGTAATGGGTTCCTCATCCTTCAAAATCAGTTTCTGTATTTCAGAAGAAACGGGGGCCGGAGTCTTGCCGTATTCTCCTTTGACAAGTGCCTTGGATTCCTTGGGTACCATCTTATACCGTTCTCCGGATATGACATTCATCACAGCCTGAGTGCCCACAATCTGACTGGTAGGCGTCACTAACGGCGGATACCCAAAATCTTCCCGTACCTGGGGAACTTCCTTGAGCACATCCATATATTTTTCCATTTTATTTGCCTGTTTCAATTGAGACACCAGGTTGGACAACATGCCTCCGGGCACTTGGTAAATGAGGGTATTGACATCCACACCCATGACCTTGACATCCAGCAGGCCGTTTTTCAGATACTCTTCTTTCAATGGTTGAAAATAGTCTGCAATTTCGCTTAATCTGGTCAAATCCAAACCAGTATCGTACTGCGTTCCCTGCAGGGAAGCCACAAGCGGTTCAGTGGGCGGTTGGGAGGTGCCCATAGCCAGGGGGGAGATGGCACAGTCCACCACATCCACACCCGCTTCTATCGCTTTCAGATATACCATGGAAGCCGTTCCGCTTGTATAATGTGTGTGCAGCTGGATGGGCACCTTGACATGCTGTTTCAGTGCCTGAACAAGTTCAAAGGTGGGGTAGGGCAGAAGCAGGCCGGCCATGTCCTTGATGCAGATGGAGTCTGCTCCCATGTCTACAAGGGTTCTGGCGTCCTTCACAAACATATCCAGGTTATGCACCGGGCTGATCGTATAGCATACAGTGCCCTGGGCATGACCGCCTTCTTTTTTGCAGGCTTTGATCGAGGTCTCAATGTTTCTGGGATCATTCAGAGCATCAAAGATACGCAGGATGTCAATGCCATTGGCAATGGATTTCTGCACGAAATATTCCACCACGTCATCTGCGTAGTGTTTGTATCCCAGCAGGTTCTGGCCGCGAAGCAGCATCTGAAGTTTTGTATTTTTGACCTGTGCGCGGATCTTTCGGAGCCGGTCCCAGGGGTCTTCATCCAGATACCGGAGACATGCATCGAACGTGGCTCCTCCCCAACATTCCAGAGAATTATATCCAATGTTGTCCAGTTTTCCGATGATGGGAAGCATGTGTTCGATTTTCATTCGGGTAGCGATCAGGGATTGATGGGCATCCCGCAAAACTGTTTCGGTGATTCTAACTTTTGCCATTCACTTCACCTCCTTTTCAATTCAACGATACCAGGAGATCTCCCGCATTGACGGAAGCGCCCTTGGCAATGACTGAAACAACGGTGGCATCGGAGGGGGCTACGATTTCATTTTCCATTTTCATAGCTTCCAGGATCACCAGGTTCTGTCCTTTTTTCACGACATCGCCCGCAACAACGTCCACCCGAAGGATGGTACCGGGCATCGGTGCACTGATCTGGATGGAGCCCTTGGCCTGCGCTGCGGCCGGTGCCTTTTCAACTGCCGGTGCAGGAGTCGGTGCGGCAGGTACAGGAGCAGCCGCTTTGGTGGCCGGTGCCTTTTCAACTGCCGGTGCGGCAGCGGGTGCAGAAACAGCGGCGTATTCTTCCACTTCGACCTCGTATGAGGTTCCGTTGACTTTGATATTGTATCTTTTCATATTCCAATCTCCTCCAATTCTGGTTTAAAGGGGTATGTTGTCATGTTTTTTGGCCGGCCGGTTTTCCTGTTTGCCGCGCAGGATCTGCAACGCTGCGATGATCCGGTTTCGTGTCCTTGAGGGAGGGATCACCTCGTCGATGTGTCCGCCATAGGCTGCCGCCATGGGACCGGAAACGGAATCCTGATATTCTTTAAGTTTCAAAAGCCTTTCTTCTTTATATTCGTCTGCGGATGCAAGCTTGTCCCGGTATAGTATGGAGACCGCAGTTTCATCCGGCAGGATACCCAGGGCAGCAGAAGGCCAGGCAAAAATCATATCTGCGCCCGTCTGCCGGCTGTTGAGTACCAGTTGGGCGATCCCATTGATTTTGCCGGTCACCAGCCCGATCCGGGGAATGGTGGCTTCTGCCAGTGCATAAGTGAGTTTGGCCATTTGGAGCACGATGCCGCTCCGCTCCTGGTCGGTGCCGGCTTTGACGCCTGCAGTATCGCATACAGTGATCAAGGGAATATTGAATGCGTCACAGAACCGGACAAAACGGGCTGCTTTCGCTGCAGCACGGCCATCAAGGAGACCTTGATCCACAGCCGGCTGGTTGGCTACAAAACCTGCTGCATAGCCGCCCAGACGTGCAAACCCGGTGATCAGGCCAGGTGCATACCCGGACTGAACTTCAAACCATTCGCCTCCGTCGGATAAACCTTTCAGTACGGGAACCATATCCGTAACGCTGCCGGATGAAAGGATGCTGTCATCCAGGGATCCGCTCTCCGACCCGTCAGTCAGTTCCGGATCAGACATGTGATTGTCCGGAAGATAGGAGAGCAGGGTTTGAACATTTGCCAGGGTTTCTTCCTCAGTATCACCGATGAAATGAGCAAAACCTGCAGCCATCTGTGCTTCCCGTCCACCGATCGCTTCATCGGAAGAGGTTTCACCGGTGACGGCGCGGATGACAGGGGCGCTGGTCATGCATACAAAGGATCCTGCACCGGACATAAATACGAAATCAGAGAGAGCTGCAGGCAGAGCCGCACTGCCGATACAGGGCCCGCTAACAACTGTGATCAGGGGGATGACCCCGGAAGCCTGGGAAAACAGGGACAGAAAGCCGGAAAATTCCGCCAGGGCATCCAGTCCTTCCCCAATGCGAAAACCTGCGGAGTCAATAATGTAAATAAACGGGATCCCGGATTTCATGGCAAGCGAAAGCGCCTTTTTTATCTTTCTCGCATGTACTTCCCCCAAAGAACCACCCATGACAGGAAAATCCTGGACGGCAGCGCATACCTGTCTTCCGCGGATGGTGCCGCAGCCTGAAATCACACCGTCACCTGGTTCCATCCTGGGGCTGATATTCAAATCTGTGATTCTGGCGGTAGAATTCGGTTCGATTTCTATAAAGCTGTCCGCATCAAAAAGAAAATCCACCCGTTCCCGGGCTGTAAGTTTGCCAGCTGCATGCTGCTTGGCAACAGCTGCATCATTCCCGCCGGAATTTTGTACGATGACCGGCAAAGATCCGTTCGACTTAAGCATCCATCTACCACCTCGTAATCAATTTGGAAATTATTCTAACATGCTGTGAAGAGGAAAGGCAAGAACAAACTTTGATCTGACCGGTACGATTCTTTTCCTGCAGACAATACGTTGCAGATATAAGGTGAAATTTATGCTCAGCCAAGTTATAATAAACGGCAAGAGAGGAAGTGCCTGTAAATGGAAATTAATGGAAACAAACTGCTTCTGGTGGACGGGAACAGCATCCTGAATCGGGCTTTTTATGGACTTCAGGGGGCTCGAATGCTTTCTGCTGCGGATGGAACTTATACCAATGCAGTTTATGGTTTCCTGAATATTTTAAAAAGGTACTGGGACGAAGAAAAACCCACCCACGCGGGAGTGGCTTTTGACCTTAAAGCTCCCACTTTCCGCCATGCTGCTTTTGATCAGTACAAGGCCCACCGCAAGGCCATGCCT
>DOHE01000294.1 GCA_003535395.1 Clostridiales bacterium
ATAACGGATCGTTCTGTAAATACATGTACAGGAGTAGCAACATTATGTATAGAATTAGCAACCGCAGCACATGTCAACCGCAACCGGATCCGCAATGCATGGCAGCCGCAGATTCCTGAAGCTTCTGGAAGGCTTCCTCCCCTTCCACCACCTCCAATTCCAGATCAAACATCCGCTACCTGAGCAATTTTCTTTCCCCATTGATCATGATATTCTTCTCCTCTCTCAGCACTTACGGAATATCGTATTCAAATTCCAGTGTGGTCGTGAGGGTGCCGCCGGATGAATCCATGGATTCCTGGATCCGTTTTCCCTTGATCTTCCCGGGAAGTATCTCATTCTTCTCCAGCTCGATATTCATGAGGCTGTCAAGTAAATTGAAGATCGGCGATCCAGCTTCCGTATATTTATTTGTAATACCGGCACTCGTCACAGCAGTATGGTAAGTGACCCAGTCAGGCGTTCGAATGCTGTCATAGCCAGCTATGAACCGAACATCCCCATCATGCCCCACTACAAAGCGAGTCGGTTTTTCTTCGTTCATGGCAAATACTTCATCCAGGTTTCCGTTTCCGGTGACAGATGCCGTAAACCCCATATCCGGATCGGTGACCTGGTTGGACTGTTGGTATGAAAATGTCATGTGCCTTTCGGTGATTTTATATGCGTACCCGTCAATGTCCTCATCCTCGGTATATTTGATGACTTCCTGTGATTCCAGAACAGCTTGCAGGCTGAGGGTGCTTCCCAAACGCAGGGTCTGAGTGATTCGCATATATGCTGCCCTGGCCTGCGTACATTCCTGCCCGGTATCAACGGTATAGGTCACTTTGGCATTTCCTGACAGGTTCGCATTAGAAAGGATCAGGATGACTTCCTGGACGTTTTCTCCGGCTGTTTTCCGGCAGAATTCCCTTTTGGCCACATCGTTCCAGTCGGCGAATATCCAGGCACCGTCGACCTTGATCAGTGCCTGCCGGCTGATATTC
Organism: Clostridiales bacterium; assembly: GCA_003535395.1. GTDB lineage: Bacteria > Bacillota > Clostridia > UBA8921 > UBA8921 > UBA8921. The sequence goes on from DOHE01000294.1 coordinate 990, forward strand.
TCATCAATGTTGATTTTCGAAAAATCAAAAATGACTTTCCGAATCTTGTTGATATCCTCATGAAAAACATGGTGCATATACCGTATGGACCCTTTGCCCAGTTCCTCTGCATATTCCGTTTTGGCAGGCTCCATATCCAGACAATCCAGGATAGCACTGGAAGGTATTTTGTCCGGAAAAGTCGGCGTATCCTTATATTTTTTCCATGGCGCCTGATTCCAGTTGTACAGGGCAAAAACCGGGAAAACTTCCTTATAGTCCTCCACCATGGTCGTGATCGTATCAGGGATATCTCCCCACCGAGCGTCTTCAAGAATATCTCTGATATAATCATTGTTGCCTAAATGCTGGCTCAGAAAATAGAAAAAAAGGTAACTGCCATACTCATGTTTTTTGTTGGCGATGATCAGGTCCTGATGAACTGAATCAAAAAAAGCATCCAGATAATCCCATTCCGTCATGCTGTCATGATAGATGAAGTCTTCCGCCCAAACAGCAGTAGCCTCCATGAGCCAGAGCATATCCCGGTTGCTGCTGAATGAGGTAAGTCCTACGTAAAACTGGAAACAATGAAAGAGTTCATGCACTACGGCACTGTCGAGCTGTTCGTTCATCAGGCTTTTTTCGATGGCGATCAGGCAGTTTTCTCCACTGCCCCACGTGGCGAAACCGTGGACTCCGGTCAGTTTTTTGTTGGATACCCCGTGAGTAAGTGCCAGGTTGCTGATGTCCCCCATGTAAAGGGTAAAGTTTTTGGTCGGTTCCACTCCCAACAGAGCCTTGTATTTCGGCCAGGCTTTATTGAGGGCAGCCTTGATCCGGGTCACATTTTCCTGGATCCATGACTTGTCTTCCGCCGGTTCATTGTCCGGCATATAATACGCAATGGTCACCGTGGTGCTGCTCCCCCCAGGCTGAATATTCTCGTATTTCCAGTCGCTGGTCACCGCCCGTACCACCGGGATCAGAGAGAACGTATTCTCCTTGACACGGGCAGCTGGATTGAACAGGCTGTTTGCATGGTCCAGCGGGAGGATATACGGTTCGAACTGCTTTTTCTCCGCTTCACTCAGGGTTTCCCAATGGTCGATCACCCATTGCAGCTCATAATTCATCCCATATCGGGTATCAAGTGCAGCCCCTCTGTATTTTCCCGGGAGCGCCTCGGGCTGGAATGCCGCCTGTAACTGCATATGAATTGCTTCTTTTTCTGTAATTTTTTCTTCCTTGAGCTCTTTTTCGATCAAGTCAAAACTGGTCGGCATCTCCGCAAGCGTATTTTCATTGCCTTGCTGGCCGAATGTTCCCTGAATCGTTGTGGTCGTAAGGTTGGCAACCGTCTTTCTGGAGGTGACCGACGAGCAGCCGGATACCCCCAGGACAATCACAAGTAAAAAACCGATCACAGCAGAAACTTTTTTATACATCATAGGTCCTCCTGGATTCTTCCAGTATTATACTGCAAAATTGGTCGAACAGCAAGACTGGATGCATGTTCTATTTGTCTGCTTTTTTGCCTATTAACCCTTTTTTGCCTGCTTTTTTGCCTTGCTTAATCCAATTTATTATGATAAATTGCTCCTTAAAATGGAGGTGACAGGATGGCCCGGCGGTGCAGCATAAAAATACTTTTCAGCATCCTGACATGTCTGCTGGTAGTTCTTCCACCCCTGCAGGCATTTGGCAGCAGTCCCGCTGTTCCGCAGCAGGCAACCCGGCAGGTCCCCTATTCCCGGGCGAAGGTATTGAAAGTACTGGGTATGGAGGATAATAAGATCCTGTATTCCGGCGGAAGTCTTAAGACCAGTCAGCAGCTCCTGGAAGTACAGATCCTCACCGGTACCCACAAAGGAAAGATCCTTGAAGCCTCTTATGAGTTAAATGTCAATCTGAATGACAAATACAAGACGGTAGAGATCGGCGAAGGGGATGTGGTGCTGCTTTATCTTGCGGAAAAGGCCGACGGCACCATTGAAAAAGCCTATGTGGCAGAAATCGCCAGGGACAAATACCTGCTGATGCTGGTGCTGCTGTTTTTTATTCTCCTGGCCCTGATAGGAAAACAAAAAGGCCTCAAGGCGATCCTTTCCCTGTCTCTGACGGTCCTGGCCGTATTTAAGATCATTCTTCCGGCCATCCTCAAAGGTTCTGACCCGGTGAGCGTATCCGTCAAGGTCTGCATCGCTGTTATCGGCGTCACATTGCTTATCATCAGCGGATGGAACCGGAAAACACTTGCTGCCGTCATCGGTACATCAGGAGGCGTTCTCATTGCAGGCCTCCTGGCGCTCATCACCGGTTCGCTGGCCAAACTCACCGGTTTTGGTACCGAAGAAGCCCAAATGCTCATGTATATTCCCCAGAACGTGCAGCTGAACTTCCGGGGTCTGCTTTTTGCCGGTATTATCATTGGGACGATGGGAGCCACTATGGATATTGGCATGTCCATCGCTTCTGCTATGAATGAAATCAAGGCCAACAGTCCGCAAATCAAAACACCGGCTCTGTTCAAAGCCGGCATGAATATCGGCCGGGATATGATGGCCACCATGTCCAATACCCTGATCCTGGCTTATGCCGGCGGGTCACTGCATCTTATGTTGCTGCTGATGGCCCACAATACCCCGTTTTCCCACATCATTAACTGGGATATGATCTCTACGGAAGTACTGAGGGCCATCGCCGGAAGCATCGGCATCATCACCGCTATTCCCCTTACAGCGCTGGCTTCGGCGCTGATCGAAGACCGATATTAAATAGTATCCCACTGCATCATTCAGCAAGAAAAGAGCTGCCTGAAAGGCAGCCCTTTTCTTGATTTCATCAAAGGATGACTATTTGTTCGCCCAGTCATCGAGCATGCTCTGCAGCTGTGTACGGATGCCCTCGATTGCCGGCCCGATGGATCCTGAACCTTTGTAAACATTCATGATCGCATTGCCGATGGTCCACGAATAGGCATAGTTGGCAAGAAAAGCAGACTGGTCATATTCCACTTCCCATGCTCCTCTGTTGAACATATCGATATCCCGCTGGGGAATCTCCTGGCCCACAAGTTTCATATTATCCCAAGCCTGGTAATCCTGCCCGCCATCGGTCCAGTAGGGTTTGGACTTGTCCCATGAGGTGAGAGCATCCACCACCACCGGGATAGTATTATCCGGATCCTTGATAGTGGATAAAAACAGAAATGCCCGGGTTGCATAAAATACGGATGAATATTTGGTGGCATCCGGTCCCTTTGGCAGCATGGCAATCCCAACCTGATCGTTCATGACATACCGGTTGCCCCAATATTTGATCTGATACCCTCCATCGAAGAGCATTGCTATCTGTCCGATGGTGAATTTCGTAACTGAAGACGTAAATGTAGGTTCTACCACCTTGTAGATCTGAAATAACTCCTGCCCGAATTGATAGGAGCGGATCAGTCTTGGATCCATCGAATTGTCGATCAGTTTCCCGTCGATGTCACTGATAAACCTACCGCCTAAATACTAAGATCCATAGCTGATTTTCACCATTTGGTGACAAATCAGTTTTGGCACATCGAACCTTAAAATGCCGTCTTCCTGTGTAAATAGGATTTCTTCACCCTGGGGTGCCAGTTCCACGCGGCAAATCTTCTCCTTCGCCCGGATTTCAACCGGGATCTGGAAGATACCAGGCAGATCCTCGATGACTGAAGCGCGCCCCCGCTGGATGGGAGAGGCGTACAGCAGATGCAGCAGATACCGGTCCCTGTCCGTCTGGCGCACCAAGCGAACGCAACNNGATGATACTGCCGGCAGACCTGATGGGCCATGTGCACCACCCGGCCTTTGCGGACTACCCCGGGAAATCCTGACGGCTCCATGCGGCAAGGGGTATTCTGATGGGAGCAGTACCGGGCATAGGTCCGACTAAAATAGGGCTCATAAATCCGGGCCAGCACTTCCGTCCCCGTTTCTCCCGGGCGAAGCTGAAACCGGGGAGCACCCTCATAAAACAGAAAGGGGCTGGAGACAATCCCCTGCTGGAGCGGTTCCTCCAACTTCAGGTAATCGACGTCAAATCGAGATTCTTCCACATACATAAGTCCGTTGTCGATGAGGAATGCCTTGCCTTCCGAATCCAGACCGCTGGTGCCGGTGAGCAGCAGCCCGCCCCCAGCGGCGATAAATGCATTGTAACTTGCCGCCTCTTCTGCGTTGACCCGGATCTCATCCGGCAGGATCACAACCTCATAGGCCCTCAGGTCTTCCCCGGGACAGATGATATTGAAATCCAGCTTCGCCTCCAGCAACATACGGACCAGGCCTTCATCCGTCGCCGGTCTCCCGCTCAGGACGATCCCCAACCGGGCAGTCTCTTCTCCGCCAAAGCAGTCATTCTCGGTCTGTTCCACATACCGGTAGGCTTCTCCGATGATCCGGTAGGCCTCAAGGTCCATCTCTCCGGACGGGTGCATCTGGTCCCCCACACTGCACGCGGCACCATAAGCCACGATGGATGCACATTCATACCGCAAGGCATCCGCTGTCTTGAATCCGCCGAATTCTCCCCACATGGTATGGAACTTCCCTGTCATCCCCATGTACGGTTTGCCGGAACGGGCAAAATACTTGGCCCGGGGCGGCATCTTATCGTACCCTCCCCAGGTGGTGGGCAGATCCTCCATCTCAAAATGTGTCTGGTATTTGTGCCACTGCGGACAGCACGGATTGGCTCCTCCGTTGAAGAACAGGGTAGCATCAGGATGGCTTTCCCGCAGGATCTTCGTACAGGCTTCAGAAAAACGGTGCCATTTCTGAACAGCAAAGGCCTTTGCATCCTCCTGCCGGTCCAGATCCAGCCCTTCCCGTTTCATCCCCTCCATGCAGGCGGTGCAGTAACAAGGTCTGTCAAAGTAGCAGATGTCAAAAAACAGCCCATCCAGCTTGGGATATCGGCTGCAGACCTCCCGGGCATGGGCATACACCCGCTCCTCATATCCGCT